>JAGHTW010000003.1 GCA_018065145.1 Candidatus Prevotella equi | reverse complement strand
TTGTATATTGCATGGATGTGTGATGGTTCATGTTCCTTTGGTTTGAAGAACATCTTTATCACTATTCCATAAAACCTGACTATCTCTGGCATATTATCTTTTTTTTTAGCGACTCGCGCTCTCTGAGCGCAAAGGTAATCATTTTCCGACAATTATCGGTCATTTCGAAGTCAAAATGCGAGATTTATATGCATTTTTAACTAAAGCGGGACAATATGATGCTTGATATCTACTCATTTTCAATCCGCCAGTACTTAGCCCAAGTACTGCAGTAATCGTGCCCAAGTACTGGAGTAATCGTTATTAAGTACTGCAGTAATCGTGCCCAAGTACTAGCGGAGATTTGCAGCCTCTGATGTCAGATATTTCAAGATATCCTTCACAGGTATTGCGAACGATGGCATTCCGTCTGCATAACACGCTATCTCGTATTGACCATAGGTGAATACCAGTGAGTCTGCATTAGCATTGAAATGTGGCGTTTGCTGTGGCAGCGGTATAACATTGCCCTCTATCTGCAATCTCTCTGATAACTGCGCATCGGTGAGGGTATCGCCATATTCCTTATAATATTGTATCAGACCCTTCCTGATATATGGTTGTAGGTCAAGAGTTACGTTGTCTTGCAAGAAATGCTCCATCTTTTGCCCCTTGCTCTTATCAAACGTCATTGCCCCAGCACCCGTCACTCCACCATGAGCGCCACCATAGTAGCAGTACGCATGAGCATCATACACCACGAAGGCAGGAGCGTCGATGGTTTTCGTTATAGCATAGTCAAACGCCCACATCGGCACATCATTCTTTATACGTTCTCTATCCTCAGGCGTCATGGTTGTGTCATCGGCAAGATAAGACATCCTATCCTCATAATCCTTCATTGCCATCTTCAACAGTCGCTCGTATGCGGCATGACCGTAGTAATCTACAAAAGCCTGAACATCATCGCGATTATACTCACGTTCAGGTATTTTTTCGTTTCCATCCTCAGAATACCATGGTTGACACACACCGCGCACAAACTCTGCCACAAGAGAATCGCATATCTGCAACGAGGCGCTATCCTTACCGTTTGGCAATTCGATAGAGAAGCTCAAAGTCAGATGTTGACACGAATCCTTGAAACTGTAAATCTGCGTAGAACCATCAGACGCTGTTACCTTTGCCATTTGTTTTCCTACACAAGAGCACAGCGCCATAACAAGAATAAGAGACATTACGCCCTTACTTGTTGCAATGTTTGAAAATAAAGTCTTCATCATAAAATACACCTTGTTATATTATTTTGGATGCAAAAATACAAAATAGTCCTGAAAACACAAAAAAGTATTGATATTTTTTGTTGATATACCATAACAACATTGAATGACACATGGAACACATATACCTCTCCAATACCTATCTATAACGATAAAATTACCTATTTGTAATTACTAACGGACAAGTTTTCAAAGTCGAAATGCTTGTTTTTGAGTATTGTGAATTTGTGATAGTAGCACTAATTTTGCACTCGCAAATTCACAATATTCTTATGTTATCAAAATCAATTTCCACTCTATTATTCCTCTTTGGAATATGTTGCTCAGCATCTGCTCAGACAGTAGATGCTCAGACAGGTGCAACGGCACAGCACCACTCAACAAGACCTGACACAGTGATAAACAAGGCATCACGCCTGATGGAGAAGCTATCGCGTTTTCATGTCGGTGGATATGGAGAGATTGCATATTCCCGCAATTTCTACAGTGACCGTCTTGACAGATACAAACTGCCAGAAGAGGCGAAGTCTTCCCCATCGCATGGTCGTTTTGACATACCTCACTTTGTCCTATATCTCGGTTACGACTTCGGTAAGGGTTGGACCTTTAACACCGAGATAGAGTTCGAACATGGTGGCACAAGTCAAGCTTACGAGAAAGAATCAGAAGAAGGTGGCGAATGGGAGTTTGAGACTGAGAAAGGCGGAGAGGTGGAACTGGAACAGTTCTGGATTCAGAAGTCCTTCATGCCACAACTCAACCTCCGCATCGGTCACATCATTGTGCCTGTAGGATTAAACAACGCTCATCACGAACCACTGAACTTCTTCACCGTTTACCGTCCAGAAGGCGAGAACGCAATTCTTCCTTCAACATGGCATCAGACCGGTGTCAGCATTTGGGGTAAGGTGCTTAATGAAAAGCTGCGTTACGAAGCACAGTTCCTTGCAGGACTAAACGCCGACAATTTCACTACCTCCACATGGGTAAACAGAGGCTGTGTCTCGCCATTGGAGTTTGACATCGCAAACAAATATGGCATGTCTGCTCGCCTTGACTATTACATTACAAAAGGCATGCGTGCAGGCATAAGCGGATATTACGGTCACACACAGGGCAACAGTTATCCTGCGCAGGAGATAGAGAGCAAGAACAAAGGCGAACTGGCTATTGGCAGCATTGATTTCACCATGGATCGCTATGGTGTGATAGTACGTGCCCAGGCAGACTACGGTCACCTCGGTGATACGAAGAACCTTGCAGATAATGTGGTTACAGGCGACATCAACACCTATAATCGTGGCAACAAGAAGTCTCCGTATCATCATACTACCGGTGTAGGAAGCAATGCCTACGCCATCGGCATTGAAACGGGCTATGACATTTTCCATACCATGCCAAAGTGCAATAAGAGAGGTCAGCGACTGATAGTATTCGGTCGTTATGACAGATACAACGCTTGTGCAGATAGTAAGATGAAAGAAAAGTATGGATACCTCGACACCAACAGGATAGCCTTCGGCATAAACTACATGCCGCTGAAAGGTCTCGTGATAAAGGGAGACTACTCGCAGCGTATCTTAAAGAGTCCTTACAACAACGAGCCAAGTCTTAACATTGGCGTCGCATATCAAGGATGGTTCCTCTAAATTGAAAATTATTCCAAGTTTGTTATAAAGATAAAAAAGATGAAGAAGATTATTAACTACGTATCAGTTGCCTTGATGGCGCTGAGTATGACTACAGTATCATGTAGTTCGAGTGAAGACAACGACAACAATGTCGTACCAGACAATTACAATGCTTTTGCAGACAAGACTTACGGCACGCTGGCCATCGCAAGGTGTGCTTCCATTGTAGAACAGATGGAGGCTGCCAATGCAAAGATAGAAGGTACGGCGCTCACTGCCGAGCAGGAATCGTACCTGAAGGATGTCCTGGCAAACCTTGTCGATGCTGTCATTGTGCCTACCTACACACAGCTTGCGGACAACACCGAGAAACTGGAGGCAACACTTAATGGGCTGACAGCGGAGACAATAACACAGGCAGAGATAAATGAGGCATGCCGTCTCTTTGGCGAGGCACGTGTGCAGTGGGAGCGTTCAGAGGCCTTCCTCGGTGGTGCAGCGTCAGACTTCAGCGTTGACCCTACCATTGACTCGTGGCCATTATCACGCACAGCACTTCACACTTATCTCACAGGTAAGATGAATCCTGAAGACCTTGACGACGAGTCCATCTTGGGCTTCCACGCTCTTGAGTTCATCCTCTTCAGAAACGGCCAGCCACGAAAGGTGTCAGAGTTCAAGAACAAAGACACATACAATGGATTCCAGGACGTGGATGGCAGCAGCGAACTGACCTATGCGCAGCAAGTTTGCAAACTGCTCAAGCAACGCACATTCCAGCTTCAGGTAGCATGGGAGGGCAAGACAACTGCCAACGCTGCTCGTTATGCAGAGGTGCAGAATGCTGGTCTTGACCTCACCACAGCCAATGGCCTCACCTTTGGCGAAGACCTCAAGCAGGCAGGAAGCGCAAAGAGCAAATACGCTACAGTAAAAGACGCCGTTGCGCAAATACTCTCTGACGAAGAAGGTTCTGCGGCTGCTATCGCTAACGAGGTGGGAACGGCAAAGATTGCCAATCCATTCAGCGCCGGAGAGATCTCTTATGTAGAGTCACCATACAGCTATCGCTCCATCGTTGATTTCCAGGACAACATCCGCAGTGTCCGTAATGTATGGTGTGGCAACCTTGACGGAAACACAAGCGCAGACATCAAGAGCTTCTGGTCATTCTTTAACACCTACAGCCCAGCAGTCAACAATACCGTCGTTGCAAGCTACAACCAGGCAATAGATGCCATTGGCGCCATGCCTGCTCCGTTTGTAAAATATTGTTGCACCATACACAACAAAGAGTTCTCTGAAGATGAATACGAAGGCGAAGAGTAACCCTCTAACCCCTAACCCCCTAACAAAAAAATGAATAAGAAAATACTAATAACGGCATCAATGCTCGGTGCCATAGCAATAAGTTCATGTAGCGATGCCGATAACATAACGGAAGTTAATGGTGAGAGCTTGCTCGAAGAACAAAGCAACTTTGGTAAGGCCGTTGGTAACTTCACTGCCGAAGAATGGTACAGCGGTGGTGAGTTAGGAACAACCACAAAGCGTAGTTTCTCTACACCTACAACCAATGTAGCCGCTGATGCCGCTATGCAAGCGAGCTTTGACAAGGGTATCACCTTCTTTGAGAAGTCCTATACCCTCAACGAAGAACCACGCAAAGGTCTCGGTCCGGCATGGGTTCGCAATTCCTGTATCAAGTGCCACCCGAACTACGGTCATGGCAATTCAGTGAATCACAGCAGCAAGTATCAGGCAGGCGTGGAAGGCAATGGCTATCTCCTTGTTGTATATCATCCGGTTGAGGAATTTACCTCCGATGGTGTTCGCTACACAAAGGAGAATTCGGGATATATAGCCGAAGTGACAGGTATGCCACAGACACAGGCAATGTATCCATTCAAGGCTCCTATCGATGAGAGCCAGATATCAATAGACTGGAAGACTGTTGACAAGATGCCAAGTGGTCTGCCTATGCAGTTTGCTGACGGCGAGACATATTCACTCATCTACCCTGACGTCAATATCCCTATCACCGCCTTCAACACCAATCCACTGCCTACAGACTACGAGGTACGTCTGGAGTCAACCATAGGTCTTTACGGCACAGGACTTCTTGACGCCATCACAGAAGAAGATATGCTTGCGCAATGGCAACAGGAAGCAAAGTTTGTAGATATGAACCCTGGTATGTGGAACAAGGAACAGAACACGTGGGCTGGCGACAAGTCTCTTGACAAAACAAATGGAGCATGGTATCGCCTGGCTGACGGAACAATGAAGATTAAGCGATTCACCTATGCCATGACACGTGCGTCATTGCAGGATGGTGCCGGTGCCAATGCTATTTGGAACATCACCAATGTGACTCGTTCTGACCGTAAATACCTCTATACCACACCGGCTTGGGCAAAGGCTATGTCAGAAAACGAGGAAGTGATAGATTATATATCCGCCAATGGCAAAGAGACATCGTCTATTCTTCATCCCTACTGGGCTGACTCAAAAGAAGGCATAGCAGCAAAAGTAAACGAACTGCTGTCAATGAACACCGCCGCAAAGGGTGGCGACAACTACACCAAGGCTTTCGGACAGCCAGAGATGAGCAATAAGGATTACTATGACTTCATGGTGTGGCATCGCGGTCTTGCCGTTCCTGCAGCACGCGACCTCGACAACCCTAAGGTGCAGCAAGGCAAGAAGGTGTTCAACGAGATAGGATGCGCTCAGTGCCATCGTCCATCGTGGAAGACAGGCGAAGACAAATACTGGGTAGATGATGCCATCAAAGAGTATTGCAAGGAGTCAGGAAAGGATCCAAACACCTGCCTGCCAAAGTTCGCCAACCAGACAATATGGCCTTACACCGATATGGTTCAGCACCGTCTCTTCATGATTAACGACATACGCACAGGATGGTGTCGCACCACCCCACTATGGGGACGCGGACTTTCATATCGTCTGACAGGATCAGCAGACCGCCTGCATGACTGTCGCGCAAGAAACGAGATAGAGGCTATCATGTGGCATGGCTACAGCAAGGACTCACAGGCATACAACGCTACCGAGAAATTCTTCAATTTGTCGAAGGAGGACAGAGACGCTGTCGTTAAGTTCTTGCAGTCTATATAATAAATACTTTGTTACGACGTTAGTTGATTATGGAAGTATTGAAAAAGTCTATTGTCATAATATACGTTATCCTGGTTATAGCTCTTGCATTTGTCAAGAGCTATAACTCATGGTACATGATAACGCTATGGGGCTCGTTGTCCTTGCTTGGAGCCATATATCTCTTCATAAGGGCAAAGAGAAAAACTACGCTCTTGCTTCACCTCTCATTCCTTGTCATACTTGCAGGAGCAACCGTAACACACTTCACTCAAAAGAAAGGCACCATACATCTCAGGGAAGGAGAACCGATGGCGTATTTCCTTGACGAAGAAGAGAGAATATACAAGTTCTCCTATCAGTTGCGTCTCGATTCCTTCGAGATAGAATATGAAGCTGACGGCAAGGAAGAAAGGGATTATCTCTCCTATGTCACGGTGCTGCCATCAGGCGAACACCACGTCATATCCATGAACAACATCCTTCATCTGGGACAGTCACGCTTCTATCAGTCCAGTTACGACGAAGACCGCAGGGGTTCCATACTCATAGTAAACCGCGACCCATACGGCATACCCGTCACCTATGCTGGATATCTGATGATGGGCATAAGTTTCCTTCTTATAATATTGCGAAAAGGAAATCGCCGTATCTTGCTTGGCGCATTGGGACTGACAGCCATTGTTATTGCACTTTTCTCTCTGAAGAAATACGACATGCCCGTACTGAAGACTTGGTTACTGCCCGTTCATGTATCGTTGATCATATCATCCTACGTGCTGTTGCTTCTCTCTATATGGAAACGCAGGGTATTACCCATTGCTATAGCATTCCTCGCATGCGGAATATTCGTTGGAGCATATTGGGCAAACATCTCATGGGGAACATACTGGAGTTGGGATCCGAAAGAGGTATGGGCGCTCATCACAATGATGGTATATGCCGCGCCTTTACACACTACTTCGTTACCTCGCTTCCGTTCCGACAGATTCTATCGCATATACATGATATTAGCATTCCTTTGCGTACTGATGACATATTTCGGAGTTAATTATCTGCTTGGAGGCATGCACAGCTATAACTGATAATTTGTCATTTCTGCACAGAATTGTTAGGAACATCCGATAATTTTATTTACCTTTGCACTCAGAAACATAAAACGAACTAGAAAGATGGAACAGGTATTTATTGATTATCTCGATAATTTTGAAGAGAAAATGAGGAAACGTCTTCTCACGATAGCGTCCAGTCGCAAGGCACTTGACGGTAAGTTATTAGAGAGCGAAGACCTCAAAGACTACTGGTCAAGCATCGAGGCAGAGTATATGGCTGATGCCGTACCGCAGATAGCCTCCTACCCTACCGTTTCTGTAGCATGGGCAACATATCTCGGCATGGCAGCAGCATATTACTGGGATAAGGATTGGGCATCATACAGCAAGACTCCCTACAAGGACTTTTACGGTTCTGATGGTTTTGACAATATGGACGACCACATCATGTGTGACATCCTGGACATTCCTCTTGACAGCGATGAAGCGAAGAAACGCGTTTCACTCATACAAACGCTGGCGCAGGAAGCCGTTGACACGATACGCCACGAGCAGATAGAGCCACAATCCAAGATGGCATTCTACGCTTTTGTCCGCTCTTGCCGAGCAATGTTCGCCATCGGTACAGCCATAGAACTGAAACAACTAGGTTATAAATTCGAGAAGATGCAATAACCTGTAAACAAAATACATCTAATATCACATAAAAATACATGACTTGTGCAATTTTATTTGCGCAAGTCATGTATTTTTATTGAATATGTATAAGGTTTTGTTGATATCAAGAAAAGAGGAATGTTATGATTGTTTTTTGAAGCAAATTTCAATTAAGATTTGTTTACACGCAATTAACAATTTATTAACATATCTCTCTGACTGCAATGCTTTATAAGTGGACGTAAAAAATGCCAAAGCTATTCTGCTTGTATCGTTAGGTGCTTTCGATATAACGAACTGTATTCTGGAAGCAAGGTGAAAGGACTATGAATTACTTCGAATTGTGGTGGTTTATTCTTGAAAATGGTAGTTTTATCGGTCAAAATGACAACAAAATATACAATAATTATTAAATAAGGTGTTAAAATTGAGAATTTGTTTTCATATTTACAAGATAATGAGTACCTTTGCATAGCAGTTGGTGTGTGCTCACCTCTATGAGCAACATCTTATGCACAAATAAAATATTGACAATATATGCTGAAGGACAAAATAAAATATGTGGTTGCGTTAGTTGCAGAATTTGCGGCTTACTATAAATTAACTGATGCTCAGGCATTACGTTATCTACAGCAGTATCATGCTCTAGAGCTATGCGACAAACACTATGGTGTTATGCATACCCTCTCGTTCCGAGATAATATAGAAAGTCTGACAGTGTATTGTAAACGTATGGGAGGGCAATTAGGATGAGACTTTTCCACGGTTCAACGATCAACATAGAGACAATACTGCTTGAAAAGTCGAAGCCTTACAAGGATTTCGGCAAGGCGTTTTATCTATCAGCAGAAAGATCACAAGCAGAGGAACTTGCAGAATCAAGAGTTTCATTCCTTGGAGGTGAAGCAGTTATCAATGAGTTCGAGTTTGATGAGACATTACTTGTTGAAGGTGTGGAAGAGCCTTTGCGCGTAAAGATATTCCCACATTATTGTCTTGAATGGGCAGAGTTTGTTTGGAATAATCGTGACGAGGAACAGAATTACAAACATGACTACGACATAGTCTATGGTCCTATTGCCAACGATACAGTTGGTTACCAGATGCGTCAGTATCGCGAAGAGTCCACTGATCTCCGTGGATTTCTCCAAGGATTGAAATATCGCAAAGGTGAAACTTTTCAGTATGCATTCTGTTCCGAACGTGCGCTTAAATACCTAAAGAAGATATGATGAATGTCAGCGAAAAAGAATACAAGTGGATGGTTGAGCAGATTACATCTGACATGATAGATATGCTCATCGAACGCGAGGGTTATAACTTTGCGCGTGCATTTGAGACGGTTTATGCATCAGACACTTATCAGGCATTGCAAAAGCCACAGACAAATCTCTACTCTCATAGTTCGGGATATGTTTATGCGTATCTGCTTTCTGAGATAAAAACTGGTAAAATGCAATAGCCATGACATGTTGGCACTTTGCAGTCAAATAAAGAGAGCACAGAGAAAATTCAATAATTATTCATGACAAGTCAATATATAACATACGAAGATTACAATATGACTGTGAGCGAAAGAAGATTTGCTTACAACGCATTGTGTACCAATAGGTTATTCGGGGGGGGGTAAATTTTCTCCGCATATACCACGTGGAATCTTCCACAAATAATGGCGTAAGCCTACATGAGCTGTTTCGTGCAGTTTGTGTAGGCTTACGCCATTATTTGTACGTGAGACTTTTTAAGAAAACAAAATAGAACATCAAAAGAAATCAATATATGCAAGAAAGTAATTCAACCAATTCTTTTACATGGAAAGACTTGCTTTACGACTGTCTGGCACATTGGAGATGGTTTGTTATATCCGTTGTAATCTGTCTCTCTGTTGCAGCTTATAGAATAGCTTCTTCCAACGAGGTTTACGAATCGACAGCTTCTCTTCTGATAAAGACAGAAGATAGGACAAATAGTCTGCGTCAGGCACGCGAAGCATTCAACATGATGGGTTTCGGTAGTATGGGCAGCAATGTTCACAACGAGATGCTTACGCTCAGTTCTCCTACGCTCATGGCAGAAGTGATTGAGAAAATGCGTCTCAATGAGATTTTCAGAAGTAAGGACGGACTGAAGAACAAGGACTTGTATAAGCAGGAACCTGTACTCGTTATGTTCGAGAACCCAAACAAGTTGCCTAAGATGGTAAAGATGGACATTACCATCATCAGCAATTCCGAATACGAACTGGATAACTTTAAGAGTGGTTCAAAAGAAGTATCTGAAAAAATCTCTGCAAAGACGGGAAACTATACAAGCACTCCTGTCGGAAGAATTATTCTCTCTCCTTCTACACATTTCTCTCAGGAGATGATAGGCAAGACTATTCACTACACCAGAGTTGATCCAATGCTAATAGCAGATTCCTATGTAGCATCACTTGGTGTTGAACTTCCAGATAGAGAGGCATCTGTCATCAACCTGTCATTCAAGGACAATTCGCCAGCAAAGGCAACGGATCTCATCAAGACTCTCATAGATGTTTACAACGAGAACTGGGTGGCAAGCCAGAATGCAAAGATTAAGAGCATTACTGAGATGGTCAATGAGCGTATTAACGTGACCTTGAAAGAACTTAACGAGGCAGAGACGAACATCTCTTCTTACATGTCAAAGAATCTCGTTGCAGACTTTGATCAGGCGTCCAGTGCTTATTTCCGTGAGAACATGGAACTGAGCAAACAGATCATGGAATATCGCACACAGGTGAACATCGCAAAATCCATGCTTGCGTCACTGAACGGTTCCGAATACCTGACGCTTCCTGCCAATACGCTTAGTGATGGTGCCATCATAGCACAGATACATGAGTATAACCAACTTGTGCTGGAGCGTAACAAACTGCTGGATAATTCAACTCCAAACAATGCTGTTGTCAGCAATATGACAAAGTCTCTGCAGGTTATCCGCGAAGGTATCGCCAAGTCATTGAAGGGACTTATCAGCAATACCAATATGACAGTGAACTCACTAGAGCAGCAGATGAGTAGCAGTCAGCAGCACCTTGCACAAACTCCTATCGAAGCACGCAGCCTTGCTAATGTTAAGCGCGAGCAGAAGATAAAGGAAGAACTCTATCTCTTCCTGCTGGAGAAGAGGGAGGAAAACGATATGTCGCTGTCTTTTGCATCGGACAATTCGCAGATTATCGTAAAGCCACACTCCACGATGCTGCCGATAGCTCCAAACAAGCGACTTATCGTCATAGCCTCGTTGATTGTAGGTTTTGCTCTGCCTATAGCTATCCTGCTTCTGTTGGTATTGTTTGATACAACGGTTCACACGAAGAAGGATCTTGAATCACTTACTGCGTCCTTCCTTGGTGAAGTGCCGCTTGCACAGGGTAAGAAACAATGGAAGTATATGCCAGCATGGATGCAGAAGATGATGCAGAAGAAGGAAAAGGAAAATTTCTGCGTGATGGTTCAGAAGAACAACCGAAACATCATCAATGAGGCATTCCGCATACTTCGCACCAACCTTGACTTCATGAACAAAGGCAGTGACAACAAGGTATTTGTCGTAACATCCCTTCTGCCTGGCTCTGGTAAGTCATTCGTCTCAATGAACCTCGCTACGTCATACGCATTGAAGGGTAGCAAGGTGCTTGTGATAGACATGGATCTGAGACGCGCCACAGCATCAAAGTACGTTACTTCGATAGCAAATAAACCTAAGGGCGTAGCTGACTATCTCGGAGGATTCTGCAGCAACTACCACGATATTATCATTAATAATGCTATAGTCGAAGGTTTTGATGTGATACCAGTAGGTACGATGCCTCCAAACCCTGCAGAGCTTATTCTCTCTGAAAAACTCAGTGCACTCATTACGGAGTTACGCCAACAGTATGACTATATCTTCCTCGACTGCCCGCCTATCGATATTGTGGCAGAGAGCGGAGAGATAGCACGTTATGCAGACCTCGCTATCTTTGTCGTTCGTGCAGGAATGTTTGAGAAGGCTCTGTTGCCTGAGATTGACGAACTGTATAACAAGAAGGTATTCAAGAACATGGTTGTTATGCTTAACGCCGTAACTACATCTGGTCACTATGGCTATGGCAAGTATGGATACGGCAAGTACGGGTATGGCAAGTACGGCTACTATACTAATGCATAATTCATAATTTATGGCGAACAGACAAGACGTAAGAGGAAAACGCCTGCTTGTATTAGGTGGAAATACGATATGCAAGGAGATGCGCGAATATGCCGACTGCTACGGGGTAACACTCATAACGGCTGGCAATGATCCTCATGCCCTTGCCCATTGCTATTCTGACGAGCAGCACTACTTTGACGTTGCAGACAGAGACCTGCTTCTGTCCTTTGTAAAAGACAAGCACATCGACGGCATACTCTCATTTACTGGTGAGACGCTGCTTGGCAAGACGATACAGACAATTGTTGATACAGGATTGCCTTACCATTACTCACAGAAGCGATGGGACACGCTTATGGACAAGGTACGTTTCAAGGAGGCTGCAATGCGTCATGGCATTTCGGTTTTGCGTCCGCTTACAATTACGGATGCCGCTTTATTGCTTGCTCATGGCAAGAAAGTGGTTGTAAAACCGACCCGTGCAGGTGGTTCATTCGGAATTACAGTCTGCGATAAAGTAAGTATGCTTGATACTGCTATAAGCACTGCTCATAGATGGTCGAGTGATGGCAGCTATTTCATAGAGCGTTTCCTAGAAGGCGAGTACTTCCAGTTCGAGATATGGTGCAGCCACGGCAAACGATACATGGCTTACACAAAAGATCGTGTAAACTATCCTGCCGAACCAGGTTGCGCACGTCAGCCATACTGCGACATTTACCCTTCCACACGCGCTAATATATATAATAAGGTGTTCTTTGAACCTATATGCTCGCTCTTCGATGAGATAGGACTCACTGATGGTAGCGTGCAGTTTCAGGGAATCATAGAGGATGGCATGCCATACATAATGGACGTGGCATACCGTGTCAGCGGTGGCATGGACTTTAAGGTGCCACATCGAAACAAGGGCGTTGACCTCGTGGCAGGTCAGATGGACTATGCGCTGACAGGAGAATGGCTCGAAGACCTCTCACCATTGGCTGAAGGTTTTGACAAATGCTATCTGACGTTGTCTCCTGGTATCTGCAACGGAAAGATTGCCAAGATTGAAAACGTTGAGAAAATAAAGGCTTTGCCATACGTCTATGACTACTTCCAATACTACGAAGAAGGAGAGGAAAGCAATAACCTCGGCAATTTCTTACAGGTATTCTGCCGCATCTTCATCGAAGGTACGTCGCGCGAGGACCTCTCGGCCAAGGCTGCGGAGGTAATGAGTTTATTAAAAATAACAGACGAATCGGGGCAGAATATGCTCCTTAAATCACCAGTGCTATGACAGTAGGAATGCAACAACCATACCTGTTTCCATATCTCGGCTATTGGCAGATGATCAATGCAGTGGATACGTTCGTCATTGGTGACATGTCGCACATGATCAAGAACGGATGGGTACATCAGAACCGCATACTCCTACGCTATGCAGCTCCCTTCACCTTCCGTCTGAATCTTGCCCACAAGGACAGTGCCTACATGCGACCACTCTGCGAGGTGGAGATAGACAGTAGGAAACGTTGGAACACCAACATACTGAGGACGTTGACGGAGAATTACCGTAAGGCACCCTACTTCGATGAGACGATGGCAATGGTTATGCCGTTGATAGAAAATGAAGAGACGAACCTCTCTGATTATCTGGCTCATCAGATACGGACTGTTGCCGACCATCTCGGTATGACGACGAAGATAGTGCGTGGCAAGGATGTTCTTGTTAAGGAGGAATACGACCTGCCCGTGATGGAGAAGATACAGTTGCTGCGTGACCGTCTCGGCTTCGACACATGGCTGAGCCTCAGCAACGGTGCCCACTACTACACGAAAGAGATGATGGCAGAGATGGGCATCGACATACGCTTCCATCAGTTTGATTCTACGCTAACCTATCCGCAGATAGGAGTAAGAAAAGGCGAACCACACGTGCCTTATCTCTCAATCATCGATGTGCTGATGAACTGTGGTAAGGAAGGTACGAAGGCACTCCTTGACAAATACACAATAGTATAAGGTATGAGTATATTACGATATTTGGGTGGCGTGGAGCTTGAAGAAGACTGCCAGCGCATCAAACAGATAAGACGACAGAGCTTAGTAAGATTGTTCCTCAGGTTTCCTGAATTTCGGTATCAGTTTTACTATCGCATGCGTCTGCACTCTGTGCTGTGGCGTATTCTGTTGAAGCCGCTTAGTCCTTTCAATATGTTGAATCTCTATATCAACTGTAGAAATATAGGTGGGGGCTTGATGTTCCAGCATGGTTTCTCTACCGATATTGGTTGTCGCAGTATTGGCAGGAACTGCATAATCAACCAGATGGTGACTGTTGGCTACAATAATTCCAGCGATTGCCCTATAATCGGAAATGATGTGCATCTCTGCACTGGAGCGAAAGTGATAGGCAATGTAACCATTGGTGATGACGTGATAGTAGGCGCCAATGCCGTTGTGGTCAAGGATGTCCCTTCCCACTCCATCGTAGCAGGCATTCCTGCAAAAGTCATCAAGACAAGGAAGGATATGAAATCTGAGTGGGAGAAAGTTAATTCATAATTCATAGTTGAATTATCGAAACATCGAAATATCGAATCACCGAATCATCGAAAAAAAAATAACAATATGATAAACATTATGCAACCCTCACTCGGTGAGGAAGAACTTGAGGCAGTTCGCAAGGTATTTGAATCGAACTGGATTGGCAAAGGTATGCTTCTGACAAAGTTTGAAGAAGAATATGCCGCTCATGTTGGCACAACACGTGAGCATCTGCTTACAACCAACTGTTGCACCGAAGGACTCTTTGGCGCAATGTATCTCTTTGACATCAAACCTGGTGATGAGGTAATCTGCGGTTCACTATCCTTCGTTGGTGTGGGTACAGCCATTCTCAATTGTGGCGCAAAGATGGTACTCTGCGATGTTGATCCACGCACGCTGAACCCTACTGCAGAGACCATTGCAAAGGTGATTACGCCAAAGACAAAACTCATCATGCTCTCGCACTACGGCGGTATCGCCTGTGAGATGGATGAGATAATGGCATTGGCAAAGGAACACAACATCTACGTCGTTGAGGATGCAGCGCCTGGCGTATGTTCCAAGTACAAGGGCAAGACGCTCGGCACCATCGGCGATATGGGCATGTGGAGCTTTGATGCCATGAAGATTCTCGTTACCGGTGATGGTGCTGCGGTGTATGTAAAGGATCCGGAACTGAAGAACAAACTCGACAAGTGGTTCTACTTTGGACTCAACGTGAAGAGCGGCAGCGAGAACAGCGTTGCACAGAAGTGGTGGGAGTTCGATGTGGAATGCTACGGACATCGTGCCATCATGAACAACATCGGTGCTGCCCTCGGTTTGGAACAACTGAAGAAGTTGCCGAT
>JAGHTW010000070.1 GCA_018065145.1 Candidatus Prevotella equi | reverse complement strand
AGCGTTTCTTCGAGGGCGCCGGCAAGAGCATAGATGCAGCGTTCTGTACATTGACAAGTCAGGATGACGGCATCTGCTGATCGCTCTTTGTAGTCAATGAGACCAGTGAAGCGGTCGTTGCCGATGAGCAGCTGCATGGTGTCAGCGTATGGTATATGCATGGACAGGCCATCGGCAATGTTCTCTGGCGTTCCCACTCTCTTGCAAAGTTCATCAATGAGAGTCTCTACAGCATCGAGGGCATCGCGACTATCAGCGGTGATGGTGTAGGTAATGTCATTTATGTCATCATCATCGTCTTCTGTTGCCCATTCAAGATTGCGCGCCATTGCCTCTTCAAGGTAAGCAAGTTTGTGGGTACGGTAGTACATGGTGTTCAGTTCATCGTCTGACAGTTCTTGCAAATGAGCGAGAATGCAGGCTTCGAGTTCTGCCATGCGTGCTGCTTCTGTGGCATCAGGCTCACGCATGCCGATAACTTCGTTGCGCTCTACTTTTACGACTTCGTGCGTATCTTCGTCTTCGAAGTCTTCTGTCCAGGTTCTGTACTTGCGAAGCTTCTCTTCTATGTTGAGAATCTCGCAGTAAATGTGCTCAAAGTTAAATTCGTTCATCATACTCGGAATTGTTTTGTTTATGCCCCCAATATGGAAACAAATCTCGAAAAATTCAATTTGCAAGGCATCTTTTATGATTATTTAACAGCTACGATTACTCATCAGTAACTACTCAAAAAGGCTGAGTAGTTACATATCCCATAGTTCATTTTTACAATATCGCCAACATCAAGAGTAGAAAAATGAGAATAATCCAGAAAGAAAGTTTGAACATACAGCCGAGACAGTTGCCTATTCCTTGAAAGAATATATCTGCCATTGCACTCAATCCTTTGAGTGCCCATCCTCCTAAACTCATGAGAGGAAGCAAGATGAAGAATCCTAATATGAGAAGTGCAAATTCCATCCCTATAAAACTCATTTCGTACTGTTGAAAAAAGCAGCACTCACTCATAGTTTGTGCTTTAACAAAAGGCATCCCAAGACCTTTATACTACAGGATTAGAAGGATGCCAGCCCACCTCCAATCTGTTGAAGCGGATAATCAACAGTGGGTTCTTTAGTATTCATCTTATTTCAATTCTACTATTACCTACCACGCTAGAAATCAAGCAAGGGTATTTACTAATATCTATTTGTACTGGCTTTAGGTCGCAATAGGCATAGTCTACCAACTTTTGGAATAACACATCAGACGGTTCTTTCTCAAGATCTATATGAGAATCACTGTGAAATTTGTTGTAACTTTCAATTCGACTGCGAGTAATCTTTATTCTTCTATCCTCAATTTTAAGCATTCTGGTGATATGGATTTTGTCAAGAATTTCCTTAACTCTGTCAAACGAGGGATTACCCATGGATAATAACACGCTTACTACATCTGAAACGGGAACAGTATGTTCTGAAATAAAGACCTCATTAAAAGCAAATTTTTGACTGACAACAATATCTTTATCCACAACTTTTACTCGCGTATTTCCTGCATATTTGGGGATATTTGTAGATTTTTTAGGAATAACCGCCTCGTTGTATGAGAACTCTTCCATGTTCTGATCAGTAATTTCCTGCCAAAGTGCATATGCGGCTTTTGAAATATGCCAGTTTCTTTCCGGTATTATATACTGTCTTATTATTTGTCCTAACAAATATTTGTAGTTAATCACTGTTATACGATTAAATATTTCAATCTTGTTATATGAAAGTTCTTTTCCTTTTAGGATAGAGAGTATCATATCTACAATTGGAGCATTTAATTCGTCTCTTGTAGGATTTGTATTATTGTCTGGATAAATTTTCATCACATAATGTAGAAAATATGTAATTTTATTTCACACTAATTCATAAGCAGAAGCATGAGTGCGAATAAGATTGCTAGACCTATCAACAAGCTAATTCCTAATCGATCGTTTTTATGCTCTGTTGTTTCTGATTTCAACAGATAATCAAGCGTACTATTAATTTCAGGCATCATCAATGCAGAGAAAGACTGAACTTGAGGAACCGTTGAATATTGAGTGGTTAATTTTAATAATCTACTTTTTGCATCTTGTGCTAATCCAAGCGCTTTGTTCTTATCAGAATTTTTTTCGAGCTTCACAGCAAAAGAATCTGCAAGTTTCTCACGTATTGCTTTCATTTCTCTTTCGATGGCCTCATTGACTGCTGCTGTGATAATTACCATTCCACAAGAAGGACATTTCTCTGCCATTGGAGGGATTGGAGTACCACAATGTGGACACACCTTGCCAATTTCCTTTTTTTTATGGTTAAGTCTTTCTTGTTCTCGTTCATCTTCCTTTGCATTCAACTCCTTTAGACGTTTCTGCAGCAGAGAGTTGATATGGATTTCTAATTCTGTTAGGTCAACGCCTTCTGTCTGAGCGCGTTTAATAAGCGCTGTTTTTTCTATTTCGTCAAGCTTGCCATCTTCGAGGCTTGCCTGAATAAGATTCTCTAGTTCTTTTGAAAACATAGTTGCAAATTAATTATTATTTGTTTGTTTGTTTTGATTACATACCTGGCATCTGTGGAAGAACATTACCGAAGAGAAATTGAAGTTCTTGTATTTCTCCAGCGAACTGCCATTGGGGCATTCCCTGCTTCCAAACGTATGTCTGACGTGTCAGTTGCCCCTGTTGCACCATCAGCTGGAGCTGAGACCAGTTGCAAGGGCCAACCTGCTGACCACTAACTCCTACCATATATTGCACCTGAGGCATAGAAACTGGCATAGGAGGCATTCCATCCATTCTTGGCATTGGTGGTGCACTTGAACTTGACATTGTCTGCATTGATCCACCCAAAAGGCCAGATTGAGATGATGCAGTCTGTTGCTGAGCAAACATACCTTGAGCAATACCCACCTGAGCATTTAGGTTCGCTTGATGCGTACCAAGAAAATTGGTTTCTGTTTGAAGCCTTGTTGCACGCTGCATTTCTTCACGCTGTATGCGCATCGTTTCACGTTGATTCTCAAGTTGAATACGTTGCATTTCCTCTTGACCGCTAAACATCATTTCGTGACGACGTTTCAAGCCTTCTCCTTCAAGGTCCGTTGTAACAGATTTTAATTCACGATAGCCACGACTTTCTTTGTCTATCATTATCTGCATAATATCAAGACTACGAATATTGATAGCAAAGAATTTTTCTATCTGTGGCGTTACAAGTCGTTGAATATGTTCGCCTATTTCTGTTATTTTACGTTCCATCTGCAATACTTGTATGTTATTGTCTGATGGAGCGTTAGTAATTACAGTTTTAATGAATTTACACAACTGACCACGCATCTTCTGCTGTAGCACGTCATCATTTACTTTTTGTGTTTTATTGATAGAGTTAAATTTACTTATGTCATCAACTCCGTACACAATCATTCCGCGTACTGTTACTGGCACAGCAAAGTTTTCAAAGCGAGGATCGAAGACATCAAACCAAGGCACAGAGAATTGAAACTGGCTGCCTTTTGCAAGGTTTGATAGACTTGTTTGCTGTTCACGAACTATTGCCTCCTTTCCTGCTGCGTGTCCACTGGAAAACCCTGCACTTCTTCCTGCGGAACGTGCTTCTCTCTCGCGCTTATCAGCTTCTTTCTTGGTACTGAGACCAAGTGCATTTAGTATTCCCATAGTTCTTTATTTGTTTTCTGGCATTGGTGGTACATTGTTTGGCATCTGTGGCATACTTCCAGGCGTCTGAGGCATACCATAGTTCATACCTGCTAGAGGATTCATCTGGGCCATCTGATTGAGTTGGTCAAGGTATGCGTTCTGTGGTGGCATCTGCATCTGAGGTTGCTGTGGCATTGGTGGTGCCATCATTGCGTTGAACTCGTTGATGCGAAGGATGAAGTTCTGATCTGTTATGGGAATGTTTATCTCCTTCTCCACCTTCAGACTTGGATTGTTGCGACTGATGAACTGCAGGAAGTGGTTGCCAGGAGCAATCTGAGCTTTCGATACCATGCCTGCATTGAGGGAAACGTTTATCAGTTCGCCATCGCAATACAACTGGCAGTCGGCATCCACCTGAATGACGACGTTCACCATCATATGTGTCTGCTTCACTGGTTCCGTTTCCTGCTGCTTTGGAGCAGCATTTTCGAGGAATGAAAAATCTATTGCCATAATATCTCCGATGTATGATTAGTAAATCTTCTGACTCTGAGCCTGGCGATGTATTTCCACCATCTTAGCAACATAGTGTGACATAAGTTCCATTTTTACTGTCATTTCATTAACGCTCTTGACAATACTTTGGTTGAATTCCTGCTCGAAATTCTTGAACTGATCGTCTTTCCATACGTTGCCGATGCTCTTTGTCTGTTGCTGCAACTTTTTGAATATCTCACGCATCTGTAGTTGAACCTGTCCGAGGTTCTTACCATACTGTTCTACCTGGGTAACATTACCCATTATACTGTTATCTGCCATATATTTATATTGTTAAGTTATTTGTTCTGCGGTGTATTAGGCAACCACAACGTGCATGCTGTTTCCCTGGACGGCATCTGATAAGGAGTGAAGAGCACGGGGTCATCGCCTTCGGGATAGTAATAGGCGCGGAGTGCATCCTCCTCGTCACTCAATGTTTCAACATCAATATCCTGACCGAAACGGAGTGGCGCAATATTCTTGTTTTCTGAACGTAATAACACCTTATGGTTGAATTTGTTGGCTGCTGTCATATCATACTCTTCAAACAGAATGTTCTGCGGTTTATCAACCTGTAAGATGGTATGCACACCTTGCAATGGTCCTTCCTCCAGGATAAAGAGTAGTGCCTTTGGGAAAGTCATATTCTCAACGGTCTGCTCCTCAGGTTCCTCTGCAGGTGTTTCTGTTTGAACTTCAGCGAGGGTACCATTCTTGTATGCTTCTTTGAGTTTGGCAATTTCCTGTTGATACTGTTCCATGTTTGCCTCATTCAGTGCAGGTCCGCTATCCTCTTGCGTATCATCCAAAGGAGTGACTTCAAGGCTGCCAACAGAGAAATCTGTCTCTTCCATCTCTTGGATATAATCCGAAGCTGCATCAGACAATTTGGACTTGCGCTTCATCTCGATAAAGCGCTCTGCACCGATGATAGTCAGCACGGTTGGTTGTGCTGTCTTTGTTTTGAGGCTTTCTACAATCTCGGAAAGCACCTTGCCACTGCTCTGACGAGGAATAATCTCGCATTTTCCTAATTGTTTCCAATCAGACAAGATGCTCTTATACCGCAGTCCTTGCTGGTTAAGGCAGTCGATTACCAAAAATCTGGCAGTCGATTGTTTTGCACTATACCAGATCATCATTGATGCCATTGCATTCAACGCAACGCTACAAGCCTGCTCCTTCTTGTTTACACCCATAATAAGGATGTTTTCATAGAAATCATTGCGGATAGGAATAGTCAATGTACGTGAGTTGACTTTGATGGTCTGACCGACATTTGCGCATATAGCATCTTCAAGCATGAACGCAAAAGAATCTTTTATATCGTCAAGATAATACTTTGCAGACCCACAGAAATAGTGAGCGCCGTTGCTCTTGCAATTGGCGGACTTCTTTTTAATACTCTCTATCACTGCATTCAGTTCTTCATTCTCTGCGAAGAATCCCTTTAGCTGACTCTGGAGTGTATTGTTGTGATAGAAACATGAGATACCCATTGTCTGGCGACTAGTCAAAAGACTGCTATCTGGTACCAACCTGTCGGAGTCGCGTGGAGCACTTAGCATAAGGAAGTACTCGGAGAGGTTGTTTAGTATGCTATCAGGTATATCCACGCTTCCCAGTTCCTGAGTGGCTAAGATGATATGGAAACCATGGCTTCGACCGAGTTTCGCAACATTCGCCAGAAGTTGTTCTATATTCTTCTGTATGTCCAGTTCCGTTCCGCGAAGCCCCGATTGGAACATCATCTGACACTCATCTGCAATGAAAAGGACTTGCGGAAGACGTGCATCAGGATGCAATTTATTGTAGTCTGCAATATGTTGTACACCATCTGCTTTGAAAAGTCTAGAGCGTCTTTCGAATTCTTCCCACATCTCATCGATTACTTCCAATGCCATGCGAGAATCCTTGTTATCTACAAGGACGGCCTTGGTATGCTTGATTCCTCGGTAGCGATTGAACTCAACTCCCTTGAAATCCAAGAGATAAAGCATCAGGTCTTCAGGGGAATACTTCAATAATAGACTGCAGATGATGGTGTTAAGCAGTCCTGACTTTCCCGATCCCGTCTTACCCAGAACGAATGCATGAAAGAACTCCTTGTGCGAGAAGCGCAGTACGGCAGGATGCTTGTCATTTATATCCAGTCCAACCGGTACGCTTATCTCTGACAAAACAGGCTCATAGGGCGTCTGTTCCAATGTCAGGTAATCCTGTTGGATATTTGTAGGCTTTGTATTTTCCTTTGCCATTTTGGTCTGTTGCTGAATAAAGGAGAGCCATTTCTCTTCTTCTATAAAGCTTATCTCAGCATTATCCAACTCGAATTGGAATTGAGACAGGATTTCATCATGACCAGAATTGACAATCCTGAACCCATCTCCATTAGGTGCGATGAGCTCCATCTGCTCAACCAACTTTTGAGGATTAAACTCAGATGAGGAGATTTTATTATCAGGGAAATTTGCCTGCATGTCCCAACTCATGATGACATATATGCCAGTTCGTGTACCTGCTTCAATGATCTTCTGCAGTATTTCTAATGTTTGGGGGCTGATGTGACGTGGAAAATCCGTAAGAAACACGAATTGATATTTCATTCGTGCCTCCTTTCCTAAAGCCTCGTTCAGCTCCACGAGGGATGATTTCCTGGAACTATGGATAGCCATAGCACGCATCTTCATCGAAGAGTATATTTCACTGATCAAAGAATCGAAGTATTCCTTGTCTCCGTCAAAAAAGACTCTTTCAGAGCGCTCATTCATCAGATAATTGTCTATTCTGGAATGAGCATTAAATGCATCACCAGGATTACCACCATTGTAGAGTATAATGTCACAGAGGTTGGATGGCACAGTTAAGGCTATTCGCCATGCAAGTTTTTCTATGACATGGTTAACACGCTTACGAGCAGCCTCACTATTATATAAGAATGTAAGTCCTTTTACTTCTGTCAAATCAACAAGAGCAGGTATATCGATAGCACCTCCTGACAACTTACCAATATACAATCCCTCTGTAGGAAAGTGTTGCTCTCCTGCATTCTCTATAACTATGTTTGGAAAATTAGCCGTAGTCGGTTTATTTGAGTCGTAGTAACTTGCCATGGCTTGCTATTTCAGTTCTTTTATAATCCAGTTGCCGGCAGACTCATAGCGTTCAGCCTGCTTTGGGAAACCGGCACGTCGCAAGGCTTCCCTTACTTCGGCAGGACTTGGAGTGCCTGTACTGGCGGTTATGACTTGAAGCATGTATCCCTTGGGAATACCTGCATCAATAAAATCACGTGGTGCTTTTAATAAAAGTGTACGCATAAGTTGATTTGTAACTATATCATTAAACAGTTACAAAATTACATCTTTTCGGCAAAATACAAGTGTTCCATTTTGCTCCTTGTTTGACATAGATAAAGAATATCAGGAAAAATCGCCTTGTTTTAATGAAAATTTCGTAATTTTGCACTCTGAAATTGCAAACTGACACTGCTTTTGAGCGATACACTTAATTTTCTTAGTACGCGCTCTTGCATTCAGAAAGACAAACGATGGCAACAGAAGAAACAGAGAAGATATATAGCAACCTGCGTTATCAGGTTGAGCATCTGTTAGGCACAGAGCTGAAAATGCGCCGGCATTTTGATATGCTGGCGGAAACGGTGTTTACCAAGACGAGGAATATGATTTCTCCTACTACGCTACGAAGGTTTTGGGGATATCAGGAGGCTGAAGTTTCTGTGTCAAGGCATACGCTGGATGTACTCTGTATGTTTGTTGGTTATCGCAATTGGGATGACTTCAAACAACATTCTGAACAGCATGCAGAGGGTGAAGAATACGCTGGCAGTGGTTTCCTTCTGGACATAAGGAGGATTAAGTCCGAGACGTTAGAGTGTGGTCAGCAAGTGGTGATTACATGGTTGCCTAACCGCAGAGTGGTGTTGGTTCATGAGGGGTCGGATGTATTTCGAGTTATAAGCAACGAGAACAGCAAACTTCGCCCGGGCGATACATTCCATTGTGCGCAACTGGTTGAGGGACAGCCATTGTTCTGTACCGACCTATTACGCGA
>JAGHTW010000202.1 GCA_018065145.1 Candidatus Prevotella equi | reverse complement strand
CCCATCCACGTCAGATACAGCATCTCGCTGATGCCGATATGGGTAAAACCTTCATCCGCATTAGCTCCAAGCCTCTGCAAAGCAGCAAAGCACACTCCAACAAGGCTTTGCTTCTTCGCCATGTCATAGAGTACAATCCACTCCTTTGGTTTGGGAATATATGATAAGCTATCCTGTGTACATATAGCCACACGTATCAGCTCAAAGAATAATTGTTCAATCATATGTCTCGTTAAAATAGATCACTTAAACGCATACCGGTTGCCACTTTAGTTACTATATTCGAATTGCTTCTTAGTATCTTCCATCCCAATATCATCCAATTGTTTATCCACATCTTTAAGAAGAGAAACACCCCTTGTAACAAACGGGGATGTTATGCCTTTATATTGCTCAAGAGTAGCAATGAGAAGGTTTCGTAGATATATCAAAGGAAGAGATAGCGCAAACATTGTGTCGGCACTTTTATTCATGTTCGCATTAATTTCCCTAACGGCTATGTTGTAGCTTTTATCAGCTTTATCCATCAGAAGACTATTGTCGCCATCAACAATGCGGAGGGCTGTAGGCAGAACATATTGTAAAGTGAAGTAGATATTAGATTTTCCGTTCCTTGCAGACTCCAAGTTCATCGTGCCACCATAAAGTCCTTCTATTAATCCATGAGAGATAAAATTTTTGTCAACTACACCTGCATTTATAAGAGAATTAATGACATTGCTTACATACTCCTTTTTATCCTCCAGATAATGAGACTCTTTCATCAAGTCAATCAGCGTATTTAGCAAGTAGTTCTTGTCATTAATAACAGTATAGGATTTTACTAACCATTTGTAGAAGAACATGATGTCAGATGATTTTGGTTTCATTGACCATGCGGCATTGCACAATGCTACACATTCTTTGGTGTCAGACAACATGTTTTGATATACAGAAGGATTAAACTCTTCCTTTTGCGATTTACAAATCAGGAATAAAGCGCCCAAACCTCTACACCATCCTTCATGGTCACATAGCAGAGCTTTTATGTACTCTTCGTTGCCTTCAACCATAACATTATAAATGATGGCTTGCATCAGCATATTTGCTGATTTATAAATAGGTTCTATCGACTTGTCTGTAGCAATACTCATCAATGTGGGCTTGAACTGTTTAAGTATGTCAATCGAATCTTCAACAGACAGTCGTGCAATGAAATAGCAAGCAAAATATTGTCCCCAAACTCCATAAGACGAAGATTCGCTGTTTGCATATTCCAGAAAATAGCAGTTACCAGATGTAACTATATCGTCAAACTCAGCTAATATGATTGTGGAAAAATCGTAATGATGAAAACCTCTTTGTTTACCATTTCTAAAACCTATTGGATATTCTGCATAGTGTTTTTCAAGGATATAATCTTTCAGAATCGCAATCCATCGACTGTCACTTTTCATTTGTCTGAGAATTTCCTCCTCAAGTTCATATTCCTTATGAGAACGTGCAATATAATAACCAAGAGAAGAAATCTTTGCAGGAGTATTCCATTCCAACATGTCTGGCAACACCTTACTAACAAACTTTGATACATTTGAATCATCCAAAGTGATAAGCCAGTCATAAAATCCCTGGTCAGCAGTCTCGTTAGACTTTGATTCTATTTCTACGTTTTCAATCTGTTTGTAATCATAGATAGTTTCAACATAATATTCATCTAATGTTTCCTTGATATGGTTACTTACAAGTTCGAAAGCGCCATCGCCAATCTGGGTAATCAACAGAGGTTGCTTCTGTGTTGCACCTTGTAGTGAGTTGGAAAGTGTATATGCTTCTACACATTCATTGTCATACCAAAATATCAAGTAACGATCATGCAGTTTGGCACCTGTTCCTGGCATGTCCTTTACAATGAGTTTCATGTTCACAAACAGGCTTGGGTATCTTTCAATAGTCCTTTTAATTATAGATTTCCTTTCACCATTTTCTACAATCTTATCTGTCCCATCAGGATTAGTCTTCAATCCTGTCTGAGTAAGTATAGTGTACTCACAGTCAATGTCAGATGATGCCAAAAAGAATAGCGCAACGTCTTCAAAATATGGATCTTGCAGGAATACACTCTTGGCACCCTTAGTTTTTTTCTTGAACCATTCCAAGAAGCTTACCAGACCGACAACATCCGTATCTTTATCCCAACCTTTTGGGAAAAACATATCGTTCGACTTTAATACTGGCAACGAATGCTTTCTGATATTTCCGAACCTCTTATCTCCAATAACACTAACCTGCGTTTCATGACGTTCTATCATAGATACATCATCTATCTCCTTCTTTTTCTTTTCCGAGAGGTTGTTGTTTCTTAGTTTATCCAGCCATGCCGTATTCACTTTTATACCACCACCCATAGCACTCATATTTATAACAATACTGCGAATGTAGTAGTATGTAACATCGTGAACGAGTTTCGTCTCTACACCTTTAGTCAGCCATACTTTTACAGCAGCTACAGAGACTGGTGTATTGTTCGAAAAATCAAAAGTGCAAGATTGTCCTGCTACAGGCACTGCATCTTGCAACAAATCAACAAAAGTATTTCCATCCGATTTTAGTCGGACATTAACTGTTACCTTGTCGCAACCATCTGTAAGTCCAGATCTAATAGTAACAATGAACGCAAACGTGTCTTTATCTAATTCACTTTTCACCAAAGGACACCCGTTCTCGTCTCTATCAGGTGTATACAATAGTTCGAGATTACCTATGTGACTGTACTTCTTGGTAAATGGGAGTTTGGTTAAATCAGTCAATATAGTCGTCAAATCGTATATTGCCTTATCCACATCTCTGGGGATTTCGCCTTTATTCGATGCAAACAACTCTTGTAGATTTTGGATTTTCGCAACCCTACAATATATCAACTGACGTTCTGACAAGCTTTCTGCCTGCCAGGCAGATGTGTTTCCTATAGGATTGTACGTAACATCAAAGTTCAATCCTTTGGTAAGGACGCCCCACTTGTTAAATGAATCTACCAGACTCATTCCTGCCAGCAGATCATCGTACACGCTCTGTATCCTGAGAGCATCTTCAGCCATGACAATTGAGGCATAATCCCACTTATATCCTCCGTAAGTTCCAAGCGTGTTGAAGTTCCTCACAGCTGGTTCTGACATGCTATTAGCAAACTCGGTCACAGCACCATAAGCTATACGATAAATTTTCTCCTTCTTGCATCTGAGCACAAA
The DNA here is from genome assembly GCA_018065145.1 of Candidatus Prevotella equi. Taxonomy (GTDB): domain Bacteria; phylum Bacteroidota; class Bacteroidia; order Bacteroidales; family Bacteroidaceae; genus Prevotella; species Prevotella equi. The sequence goes on along the minus strand of JAGHTW010000202.1, from coordinate 22,029 downwards.
AAGACGAATGATAAGATATTTCGATGTAAACATAGTGTTCAATTGTTATTATCCTCTGTCTTACAATATATTAAACTTACTTGTAAAGCACTGACTTTGATCTGCTCATCATGGAGACCTCCAACGGTCGCGACTTCTGGATTCACGTCAGCAGCCGTAAGAACAAGTCCAAGAAACGTCATCTAGTCATCCGTGATTTGAGAAAGAAGTAAATTTGGTTCTCTATCTCTTGCCTCCATTCGCAAAGCGAGTGGGGGCAATTGCTATTACAGTGCTCACTTATGCAATAATCCTTTATACTGAATTTTTCTAACAATGCCATTCTTATTATAATGCATAGCCAATCCAAAGTCCACTTTTACACGTACCTTAAATTCACTTTCTGCCTTATTCGACTCGTCATGGAACTTAACAGATGGACTTGTTTTTCCTTTCACAAATTCCAAAGTTGGCAGATCGCTCTTTTTGACGATAACAATAGAATTCTTGAAATAATTATATTCGGGTGTATCGCGCAACAAGCCAAATATTACAGTTTCAGCATCCAGATATAACGAGCCTTCATAATGATTATAGTCTCGATTGAATACCATTATATCTATCGCCTTTAGATGCCCATCAATATCAAGTATAACATAGTCATCGGCATGTCCTTTTGTCAGGTCGATGAAGTAAGAGTGGAAACTTCCACTATCCATGATCTTCTTCTCAACGGTCTGTTCACTAAGAATTTTCAACAAACCGCCCATCATCACATTCTGTTTTAAATCTGTAACATCATAGATGAGGGTTCTCGAAAGGTAGTCTTCATTACTATTATCAATAAAAAGCCATTTTGAATACGAAAGGCTTGAATCTGGTATTTTATACGTAAATGGTTCTTCCTTTGAGTGGGTTGGAAACATGCTTAATAGCGTTTGCTCATAGCTATTCCCGCTTCTACTTGCTAACCTTTCATTTATAGAGTCCTCTAGCCCTCTGACGATTGTCTCGTTGTAGAAATCTTTGCTTGCTTCCTGAACCTTTTTTCTCTTACATTCCTTAAGTTTCTCCAATAGATTCCCTGTCTTCGGTTCTTCTTGCTTCTTTGGCTCTGGAATAGCAACCGCCATCCGCAGATTTCCAATTGCATTTTCTACCTTAGCTTTCACATCCTCATTTATAATATTTGGATATAGTCTTACAAAGTCGTTATCTGATTTCAGCATTTTAATATGCGTCTCGACTGCCGACTGATACTCCCGTAAATGTTCTATATCTTTAAGTTTGACGTCTCTAAGGATATAGCGACCATCTTGTTTACTGAGTAACAATAAAGCTGCTGTATAGCGGTCCAAAGCATCATTAAGACTAAAATTCGTATCAAACAGATCGCTACAAGTATAATGCGAAAAATAGTTTTCCTCAGAAACCTTATCCTTACACTTTGAATAACGGTTCAAGATTTCCTCTGCTGTAATGGGATAAAGGTTATATTGCCCGTAATGACTTGGCGAAAGCAAATATCTCAACAATCCATAATTGCCTGCTTGAACGTGATAAGCAAATAGCAAATAGTGATAATTACAGAATTCATCCCATTTTTCAGATGCCTTCTTCTCGATACTCTGTTGGTATGCTATATCTCCACCTCTCACGCATGCCACTTGAGAGAGTCTAGTGATGTAACGGAAATAATACTTTGACCATTTGATATATTTACCTAAAAGTGCTTCACTCTTTACTTTACGCCACAATCTTAGCATGTCAATTCCCATACCATATTTCGGGAGCAAACTGCTGTTATATGAAAATACAAATGTTTGAACAAGAGTATCTTCTATATCTTTATCCTTCTGGCAGGAATTGTAATATGTTGTTATTTCCTCAAAGAATTCTAAAGTCTTACGCATCCATCCTGATTCAGATATCAATCCCTTCCCATCTTGTTCATTCTTTTCTTCATCAAAGATATTCTGCATAGAACGCATGATACCATTGAAAGCGGCAACGTCATGGACTCTCAATGTGTACTTAGCGATCTCAATCATTCTATTTGTATAGAGTGCATTGGGATTTTGCTTCCAAGATCTCGTGATATAGTTATATTTAAAGGACTTGGAGTCTTTCCATACCTTATCCTTAAATGGTATGATTTTGGATAACCATTTAAGAAATGAAAACCATTTTACCTTAATACAAGAGCCCCGTTGATCATACGTCCTTTCGTCTATAATGGCAGACATAACACCATCCGCTTTATTGAACTTTATGCAGCGTCTAACAAATGCAACTATTGTTATCAAATACCCGATTGAAACAATCAGCAATATAAGATCTGCGATTTGTTCATATTTATTATATGGTAGTACAAAGGAGTAAACACTGATGGCAATCAATGACAAAACCGACCCATAAGTAAACCACCAGAAAAGTTTTGACGAGCTGGATTTATTGAATAATGCTGTTATTGCTGGTGATTCATATTTTGCATTAATATGATTGATGACGGAAAAAACAAAAGGAAAAGCAAATGCTAATAATGCAATAATAAGAGGCAATGCTATCTGGCTTGCAATTTCACTAAAGCCTATTCCGTTGTCATTCATCCTACTCAATAGGGCAAAGGCTTTCTCTTGTAGCAATGACTGTTCATCTACTGATACAGAAATATCAGTCAAAGAATTTGAAACGTCTTTGACTTCATCAATCAGAACTGCTACTGTATCACGAACTGAATCTAGTTCTTGCTTAAGAGCTTGATATATATTTGTCTTATTACTCATAATCTATAGCATTAGTTGCGGATGCAGCTTTGTATTTATGTCTCAGATTAAGCCTGCGAGAGTCGCATCTGCGACACTCGCGGGCTTTTGCCTTCACGCCCCTTGCTGTCTCTGGCGGATGAGCCAGAGTCTGCAAAGGGCTTCTACATCTCGATTATATCCTCCGCCTTTGCCGGTTCAAACTTACCAACTTTGAACTCCACAATAACGGCTTTCTCTGTCCATTCAGAAGGTACCTCAATAGAGTGGAATTGTCCAGCAGGAATCTGCAATCCTATCAGATTAGAACCCGCAGACAAGACGAAGCAGTCAGTCTCATTCCCCTCATTGTCATAGTATCGCTCTATGCAGGTTCCCTCAAGACAGATAACTGTTGCTATCGTGTCTGTATGACGATGAATTAATGACTTAGTACCTGGGAGCAACACGTTCAGCATTCGCTGGCTTTGTTCGTCTTCATTATTACGGAGATCAAAGTTCTTTCTCAAACGTGGGCTTTCAGCAGCTTGTTCCGCAATCTGGCAGAAAAGTTCTTTTGTTATCTTCATTGTCTTCTTGTTTTAACGTCTCTTGTGCAACCAATCATAGACAAATCCCGGGAGCATTCCTATGAATAAAGGTCGAAGAGCATAAAGTTGGTAGTACCAAGGAAGCCCCAACATCTTAAAGCCTGTACTCATAACATAGTATTCGTTCTTTCTACCACTCCACTTTCTTCGGCTCTTGGCATTTCGGTCGTCACGCATACGATAATATGGCTTGTCAAGCATGTAGGCTTTGTAGCCTGCGGCATACATCTTAAACCATAGGTTATAATCCTCTACACGAAGTAGTTTCGGAGAGACACTATATCCGCCAACTTTGTCGTATGCTTCTTTACGAACCATACAAGGAGCGTGACAGATTGGCGAGCCTTTTTTGAAGTCGGCAGGTTTGATTTCGCCTTTGCCCTTACCTGTCATGAATGTACCTTGTTCATCAAAATACTCCATTGGCGAGCTGACGATGGCGTACTCCAGATGTCCTTCGAGGAAACGTAGTTCAGCCTCAAAACGATCGGGCATACAGAGGTCATCACCATCCATTCGTGCAATGTACTCACCTTTAGCAACAGCTAGACAGTTGTTGAGTGTCTGGTTAAGACCCATGTTGTGAGGGTTGTTCAGGAGGACGATGTTTGGATGCTTTTTCTGATTCTCTAATGCCAGTTCATATGTATTATCCTTAGAACCATCATTACAAAGAATTATCTCAAAGTCCTGATATGTCTGGGCATAGAGTGAATCCAACGCCTCCTGAAGCGTTGGAGCACAATTGTAGATGCCCATTAAAACTGAAATCTTTGGCATAGTTATGAATTACGAATTATGTTCTGAAAACGAATAGGTAGATAATAAAACAACTGCTTGATGAGTGTCTTAATCTTGTATGCAGTAGTTTTATGCGAAGGTAGCATTCCTGCTATTGTCGTTATTGGAGTAGAATTATCTTTTAGTTTAGCCAACAACTGCTCGCGTAAATTCTCATTGATGGTGTATTCATGATCCCAACTTTGATATGGGAAGAATGAATGAACTGGCATCTTTTGGGATTTTATCTTGTCAGCAATTTGGGCATATAACTCTTGACCTCTATTAGTAACTATACTAACGCCAGACATTCCTCTAAACGTCTTTCTGTAATCAGGACCCCAGAAATCGCCCAAACGTAAATCTGTATATTCAAGTGTTCCCCTAAGTTTACATGAATTACAACTTTCGTTCAGTACTTGATTACAGAAGAAAAGATCAAAGAACTCATCATGTTTTGGGGTACTATTATAAATTCTTTTCCCTGCATTTCGTACTTCAAGTACAAAAGAACCCCATCCACGAAGTTTACTTCTCCATATTACGTTATCAAAACTCATCGAGCCAAAGTCCTTCTTAATCTTTTCAGACATTTTCTTCCATACGTTCATAGATGGACAGCCATGACAGTAGAGATCAATAAGGATGCAATTGTCACGTTTGTTGATTCGCTCCAAATACTTTGCAATGGCGTATATCTGACAAGGTAGTCCGATTACAGCATAGTTCTCGTTACGGCAATTCTTCACCAATTTACGAAAAGCATCTGCACTATAGGGCTGGATGTACTTCGAGCCCCGGAAGGGATTGAGATCAGTTTCTGATTCTGCTACTTGGTGAACAGCACTGTTATGTTCCACGTCATACACCACACCAATCACCTTGTAGCCATCGGCATAGAGTTGATGCGCAAGCAAGTCAGCTATACCGCCACTGGTAGTATTTTTAACGACCTCATCACTTTTTGCAGAAGCAGCATATAGTTTAATATTTTCGAGTGTATCAGCAGATGTCATCTGGATATTGTCATCAAACTTCGGGCATACTTTTGTACAAAGGCTACAATCAGTACATTTGGTGTTATCGATATATGGCCGATAGAAACCGTCATCATTCAGTTTAATAGCAATTGCACCCGAAGCACAAACTGCTCCACACATTTGACAGCTTGTACATGCTCTAAGTGCAGTTTTATCAAGTACATTCATATTATGATATAGCTTCTTTTAGAAATTCTATTGTATTTTGCCTTTCTCGCTCTATAATACTATCAACACATTCGTAGTTAATAGGTGTATTGCAATAGTCATATCTATTAAAATCTGTCACATGTCTTTCTTGCAGTCCTACCATATTCAGGATACTATCCAGTCGTGTCGAGTATTTTGGAGGATATATATCCATGAAATCGCAATGGAACATTAGGCTAAACACCGTTGCATGAAAAGAGTCTGTCAACACTTTATTTGAATATTTGAACAATGACAACAATTCCTCGGGTGTTACGTCAGTCAGGCAAACACCATTTTCAAGTTCAATGTCTCTCCTCGCCTTTATCAAGACGATTTTTAGTCCTTTTTCCTTCGCATAATCTTTCATATACTTGGTAAATGCAGAACTCTGATTCAGCTGATAGACCAGCATATACTCTTCTTCAAACATACGAGGTGCAGCCAATTGATCCCAAAACTTGGCACCTACAGCTACAGTTGGATCGAGGACGTGAGTACCTTTCAATCCCAAATCGTTTAGAATGTTCAGGCCAGTTGCTTCTCGAACAGATATTGCATGATAACTTTCGAGTAATCTCTTTACTTCTGCTCTATCTCCTCTCGGAAGTTCACTTATGCCAAAGCTCGCAGAAAATGCAATCTTCCTCTTGCCCTCTGGCACAAAATACAAAAAGAAAGGTAGAGGTATTTCACCTTGACATACCGTGTTCCATGTCTGATCGCTACCTGTGCAATAAATATCAGCTTCAGGCACTTTATTTAAAAGGTCTTTATCGCATCTATATTTAGTAGGTGTCAAGTGCAGATATTTATTACGGAATGCGTCAAGCACTTCCTTACGCTTACTCTGCTTAGGCATAAAATGTAATGCTAACATCTTAAGCTTTATTATCAGAGATGCTCCTTTACAAGTCAGAATCTTCCAAACTGTATCATTCTGTGCGTTTTCACGCACATAGTCGATAGTTTCCACACTACATCCAAGATCTTCAAACAAACGTTCTGTTGCCAGTGACTGATATACAGATCCATAGTTATTTATAGCGTGCAAGGTTATATTAGCTACCTTCATACCTTTCCTTGTTTTCTTTTTTTATGGTTTCGATACAACATAAATAACTGTGAAACAAATGTAGTTGGTGAAACAAAAAAGTATTTGTAAAAAATCTTTAATGCATTAAAGTATCGTCTGCCAGCTATATGTGATTCGAAATTTTTTACGTAATTTGCGACAATAATTTTCTTCTTAATACCCGGCTCTTGCTTATCTAAGATATTTAGAGGTTCCTCAAACTTTGCAAAGAATTGTTCTTTTAACTCATCCAGTTTTTCACCAGAAACTCTATTACCTCCTAAGTTTACCATTACTGATAAATACTCGGGAATGCATCCAATTTTGAATCCTTTCAAGAAAAAGCGAATCATGAACTCGTAGTCTTGATGCCTCCTGAACGATTCATCAAAACCATTAAGTGCTTCCACTGCTTTTCTTGTAAGGAGTTGACATGAGGTCTGAAGTGAAACGATATTCATTAAGTACTCTTTTACAATATTTCCAGTAAGGCAATTATTTGGATTTTTGCAATTGCCAACGATAACATACGTATAGACTCCATCATATTCAGGATGCTCTTGCAGATATGTTATCTGTTTTTCTAGTTTTTCTGGCATCCAATAGTCATCATCATCAAGGAAGTTGATGTACTCACCATGAGAAGCGCGAAAACCTGTATTTCTAGCAGCAGATCCATTTTTATTTACTTCGTGTTTGATATATTTGACCCGGGGATTGTCTGCATATGCAGACATAAGTTCCTCAGTACTTTTTCGCTCTGGTGTGTTGGGATTGTTGTCATCTACAACTATTATTTCAACATCTTTATATGTCTGATCCAAAACCGAATCAATAGACTTACACAATCCTCCACGAGACTTGTAAGTAGGTATTATAACAGAAATCATATTTTCTTTAATTTAAGTATAGAACCAATAAAAACCCAAAGTGGAACAATATGCCAGATATTACCAGAAACCATTGAACCTGGCACTGACACAAAGAACAATGTTACAACAAGTATATATTCACTGTAGATGCAATTTTTAAAGAAAACTTTTATACTCTTATAAACAGGGATAAATACAATTAATAATAAAACTATACCTCCGTCAAATAGCAATTGCATAAATAAATTGTGTGGATATTGCATGTTAGTCAAAGCGTTAAACCTATCTAATCCATACCCCCAAATTGGTCTATCTAAAACATAATTCATTGTCAAGGCGTTAAGATTTCCTCGACCGTTACTTAAATTTCCTTCATCACCTAATTGAATCATCTTGTCAATTGCATAAGATTTGATACCGAAGGATTCCAATAATGAAGAAAGTATTGAAAAAGCGAAGATACCTGTTAATAGAAAAATTGTCAAGAATATCATTATGCGACGCCTTTTGGAATAATTGACTGTTACTTGTCCATTTTCCCACTTGCATATATAATAGAAACAAAACAATAATACGATGCTTAATAATGGTCCTCTAGATCCGTATAACAATAGAAGAATTAGAAAAACAACATTGCAAGAAAAAGACGTAACTGTCAACCATTTTTTCCAACCACTTTCAGATTTAAAAAAAGTTTTCCAATAAACTATAGATGAAATTATAGGAACAAGAAATCCATAAGAGACATCCATAGGCAACTGCATACTCCATCCTGATGGAATTATAAACACTTCGTTTATTCTAAAAATAGCGATAGAAGGCAATAGCATAACTGTTTTTAAAAAAATTCTTGCATCTATACAGATAAATTGAGGAATTATTAATGCAAAAACGGTCATGACAAGAAACATCAGTATCGACGTTTCAGGAGGTCCCCAAAAACATAATGTCACATAATACCAAAATAATAAATATGAACTTAGCAGTAATCCTGAATAATTCATTCGTTTAGTAGTGACCGTAAAACTACAAACAGCACATACAGAGAGAAGAATAGCTGTATACAAATAGATATTCGCCATTAAGCCACCCTCCTCAATAGGAACAAAACCACCATAGACCAATGTCCAATTTAATGCACGAACATCTATAAATAGTGCTAAAAAAACTGATGATAGCCATACTATTCTGGACACCTTATTGTTATTTATATTATCCATAATTTCACTGATTTTGTTTTATTTGTTCAATCAGGCTTTTTGTAACAACGTCTTGACTGAAAAGTATTCTATATTTGTATAGATTATCACGCAAATTAGAACAATCCATCGAGGCCGCCATGTTAATAACTTCCACCATTGAATTTATATCGTTGTATTCATAAATCAATCCAACTCCATATTTTTCAATTTCATATTTGAAAGGATTATAGTTAGGCGCAATTATTGGTATTCCGTTGAGTAATGCCTCCGTCATTGTTCCATTTGTAGCACACGACGGTTCTTGCTCATCACATAAAACCAAAAAATCACACTCATTCATCAGCTCATTATATTCCTCATCAGGAATAAAACGATTTAGTCTGGTTACATTGGACAGACCTTTCATTTTTTTCGTTAATAAAGCTTCGTAATTAACATCGTTTTTACAACGTCCCGCAATAATGTATTTAATGTTCGGGATGTTTATTTTTCTCAACGAATCAAGTACAAATTCAACATGTTTACTTCTCCTCAATGTTCCTATAGTTAATAACGTAAGTGTATCACGTGTTGTCCTTCTAATATTGTTACTAACACCACGATTAAATCTTTCAGGCCTTGCTATTAATCGAGAGTTTTCAATTCCCAGACGAGAAATAAACTCCTCCTTTATAATATGGTGCGACACAATAATCTTCAGATTCTTTTTCTTCCTTATCAACTTGTAAAGACAAAATGAATAAAAGCCATACAATGATCTTGAATGTTGCCATAGTTCGAGCATATGACACCGCAGTCCCCATATATAGTATTCTTTCTTCGAAGACAAGAATAAAAGCCATAATATAGGCGTCCCTAACGTCAGAGATCCGATATAGAATCCTTTTGCTTTATCCCTCAATGCAAAAAGAGCATAAATTAAATATAAACTACTCAAAAACCTGTAAATAAATGTTGTAACAGGATTATGTTTCTTCTTTGCCAAAAGGAAAGTAGGATATTTTACAGGCAACTGAACAAAATCTATCCCTTTTTCTTTAACTAATATCTTTTCCTTAAATATATCTGCAAAAGCAACCTTATATCCACCATTTTTGAGAAGATACGCCAGGTTTCCCAAATCGACATAATGATTTTCTAAGCTGCTATTGTTTTCAAATAATATGAAATCGTACATTACTTCAATTTGTATGATTTAGACGCAATTAAAAAATCTTCAAAACTCTTAAATTCCGGTTTAGAAGCCAGAAAATCTTTGATGATCTCGTCTTCGCTGTCGCCATGAATTTTAGTTCGACAACCGCTATCCCTCAATTCATCAAGACTTCTATTGAGATACAGGAAAGGATATCCAACTTCCTTTGCGAATGGTTCACGTCCCTTTTCTTTGCGAATGATGCATGCAAGTCGGAAAGCATCTTCAAGAACTCTTTCTTTTCGTTTATTGTAAAATTCTTCGAGTGAGCAAACCACCTTTGCAGGATTGCCTGCAGCAACAGAATTATCTGGAATATCCCTTGTTACAACACTATTGGTTCCGATTATACAATTCTTTCCTACTGATACACCAGGCATAACACTTGCGTTCATTCCAATAAACGTGTTATCACCAATTTTTGTATACCCTTTACACTCAATCATTAATTCATGATAAACCGGACGTAGTACACTAAAAGAGAAGTCATGAGTTAAGATAGTAACGTTAGCTGTAATTTTTACTCCTTTGCCAATTTTCAGCAAATAGGGTCTTGTGGTATCTACTGTTGTTGTCCTTGGTGAAAAGAAATATGTATTATCACCAATCTCAACTCCTAACTTCTTTAAGTATGCTACATAAGTGTTATTATCACATTTTTCTCCGTAAAGGAGTTTCTTTACTAGGGATTTGCCCAACCAAATTATCCTATGTATAACCATATAGATAGTTTTATTTTCGATCGCGAGACCAATTAATATTCAACTTAAGTTCCTTTGCAGGAGCACCTGCTATTAAGCAGTTTTTTTTTGTAAAAGGCTTAGTAACCATAGATCTAGCTGCTACAACTGAATTATCTTTGATTTCACTACCTTTTAATATTAGAACTTCAAGTCCAATCCAAACGTGATTGCCAATACTTATGTCTTTAGCAGGATTAGTCCTCTTTCCATCTTGATCAAGGACACTATGAGAATCACTAGTTCTTACCCGTATATCATGAGAGAACATGCAATCTTTACCAACAGAAATACATGTGCCTTCAAGAGTGGCAAATTCTGTATTATGACCAACTGTAGTATAATCATCAATAACAATTTCATTATTGTCTCCAGACATCCAGAAACGCACTCCTTTTAGTGCGCAATGATTACCGATTGTGATCTTGTTATTTTTACCTTTTATGAGGAATCTACAATCGGTCAAACTACATCCTTCTCCAGTAATTATGGAGTTTCCTGCATTCTTTGTTATATGACGTCCTATACAACAAGTCAGACGTGTTCCTTTTCCTTTTTTTAGGACCCCACCCACGAAATAATTGGTAAAACAACTTTTAAATACTGAAAATAGAATCATGCTTTTAAGCTTTTAATTACCTTACAAGGGTTACCTCCTGCTATGCAGTCTTCTGGAATATCTTTAACGACAACTGAACCAGCAGCAATAATACTTCTGTTACCAATGGTTACACCCTTTCCGATTATACATCTTGCACCAATGAAAACATCATTACCTATTATAATTGGAGCTGTCTTTGCTTGTTTGCAATCTATATTTCTGTCTTGTCTGATTTTCCATTCAAGACTATGAAAATTAGAGTCGACAATTCTGGTTCCACCTCCAATAATAACATTACAACCAATAACTATCTTATTATAACACCCAATGACACTAGAACTCATACCTGAATTAGTACCAATCGAAAGAGATGCATTTTCTTTTACTTTAATTTTTGATTCCACATTTTCAATTCCGAAATCTAGACCAGAATTACAAACAAATCCTTTACTTATACGTACCTGACTTGTGGTTGATATATCCAAATAACAACGTCCTTTAAATTGTACACTGCTCTTGTCAAATTTTACGCCTCTCCTTCTCATATATTCTTTTGAATACCAATTCCAGAACTTATAATGAAGAACCTTGATTAACAAGAAAATCTGTGAAACGATTTTATACATCATTGATATTTTATAAAAAGTTTCTTTAGCTGTTTAACTAGTTACATTCAAGCATATTAACAATATATACGCTTTAGTATTTTGTCTATCGTAATATATACGAAGCAATCAGGATATTTCTTAAAAAGATAAAGTTTTAATTCTGGATAACGATGAAAAGCACTTCTTAAAATATGAATAAGAACCATTCTCTGCCAAAATGACGCATCACGGAAAGGCAGATTAAAAGCAAAATCCGTAAAAGGATTTGCAGCACGATTACTCAGTCCTTTATAATCATCCATATATACCATTGTGATATTATCAGAATATGAAACTTTACATTCGCGTAGTATTCGAAACATTACCTCACAGTCCTCATAGCGAGTTAAATCTCCTCGAAACTTGTGCTTCAATACAAGATCGCGTTTGACCATAAAACTTGACATACGTCCAGGGTAATATTCATGAAAATACCACGACTTATAGTTGTTTTCAAGGATACCTCTTCTACGTTTTGAAACAGTATCAAAAATCTCACCATTGTAACCTACTTTATAATTGGCAGCACAGAAACCGGTTCCAAACTCGTTGTACAATCCAATAAAAATTTCCAGCGCCTCGGGAGTGAGATAGTCATCGGCATCAAGAAAGACAATCCATTCACCATTTGCCTTTTCTACACCATTGTTACGTGCAGTGGAAACCCCTGCATTGGTTTGATAATAATACTTGATGCGTGGGTCAGTATATGACGCAACGATGTCTTTACTATCGTCCGTACTACCATCATCTATCACAACCAACTCCCAGTCACAATATGTCTGAGACATCACTGAATCTATGGCTCTAGATATGGATTCGTATTTGTTATACAAAGGAATAATTATTGATATCATAATGATTGTAGATAGTTTAATGAAGGGATTCGTAATTCTCTCATCTTATTCATGACTGATTCGTATTCGATATTTGCAATATTCTCAATTTGAGACATGGGGACGAGCAATCTATTCTTTATACCCAACGCCTCCAAGAGAGTGGCTGCACGATCTGAGTTTCTAGAGAATGAGGCGAAGAACTCTTTTTGATAAATAATTGAAAAAACCATCCCATGGAAAGAAGAAGAGAAGACAAATTCTGCTCCACGTATTAGATTCACGAACTCACCAGGATCGGAAAATTGATAGATTCCTTCTCCTGTTCTTTGATTATGTGAACCAACAAGCGTTTTAATTTTCAACTTGCGTTTTTCTGCAAATTTCAGAATCTCATTATAATCGAAAGAATTACGATTAAGGTCATAGAAAAGCACGTATGGTTCTTCATCTATTTTTTTGAGGGGTATAATATTGTTCCATTCATCCGAAGACAAAAGAAGTGTAGGGTCAAGATGCTTTTCACATTTATATCCAAGAGACTCTACTAACTTCAACAATGAATCTTCTCTTACTGAAATTTTATCAAGATTACTTAATAAATCTTTAAGTATAATCCTGTCTTCATTATTGTTAGGTAATATCCCCATACTGGCAGCATAACTTACCTGCCTTGTTGCACGCAAATTGTTTTTACCGAAATAGAAAGGATCATATTGGTGGGTCCATAAACAGTTTTTCCACCAAACCTGGTCACTACCGATAACAACAACATCAAATTTTTCTGACGTTGGCTTACAGAAGGGTTGTATATTCTTTTGTATAAATGACTCAAATGCATTAATACGCTTCCTTAAAAATACCCTCTTTAATACTTGTTTGTATAAATATCCAAACTTGCTCTTTATACTTCGAAAATGATTGAATCGATCTCTGCTAAAGTACATGTATTGAGAAGCATGATAAGACGGCCAGTAGTCAACAAAATACGCATCATGTCCATATCTCGTAAGGATTACCCTAGTCGCCATTGCCTGTAGAATCGCACCATAATTATGTGCACGATGAAATGTTAGTATTCCGACTTTCATTTTCTAATTAGCTTAATCAATGGAACATAAATTTTTGCAGCAATCTGCTTCCAATAAGGCCGTTCATCGTATGATCGTTTGTAAATGTATTTGAATCCTTTTTTTACATAATCTTCTTCGAACTTCATACGCTTTTTATGAATACGTGATGGATGATGAAGATTTGGCTGCATGTATGCCTCCGGTGAAGCGTCTATAACTTCTAACCTATTTTTAATAGCGTCAAAAATTTCTTTACCTTTAGGTGTATTGATCAACACAAGATTAAGTCCCTTGTCATCGGAGTTGATGTTAGGATCTTGTTTCTGCCATCCCCAGAAATCTGCGATAGTTATATCTGATGGACGTTTGGTGTTGCAGAAGTGACAGTTTCCGCACGAATGGCGGAACATAATATGCTGATAGAATGTTTTTGTGTACCACATTATTTTGCCCCCCCCATATTGAATTTGAAAGTTTCCTTATGTGCTTTCCAACCAAATTGCTCTTTGTCTCTGAAATTTACCCAAACAATGGAAGCACCTTCTTTCTTTTCAAGATAAGCTATATAGTCTCTCCAAAGGTAAGGACCAGGAACGCCATGGCATACCAGATCTATAAGAACAAGATTATTTCTGAGTTTGGAGCCTACATAACTATTAAGACCTGAAGTCTGACAGGGTGTTCCTGAGAACAAAACCGTTAAACCATCTTTAAGATCTTTCTTGACCTGACGGAAAATTGTATTCATGTCACTCTGGACATACTTGCTTCCTCTAAATTCGTCGCGTTCTTCCTTTGTTGTTGCACGCTTGTGAACAACACGGAAGTGGTCTGTATAACCTGCACCATAGACTATACCACCTATATCTAGGATATAGTCAGAAATTGCAGCAAACACTGCTCCCGAACGAGAGCGCATGACTTCATCTATGTTTTTCTGACGAGCACCATAAGCTACAGGCTCTGTCAAGTTAAGAGATGTGTCATAATTATCATTGAAAGAGCAGACCTTTTCACACAGACCACAATCTGTGCATTTTGAGGCATCAACTTCTGGATAAAAGAAGCCAAGCGCATCGGGGGTCATCGTGATTGCATCATGATTGCAGATACTCGCACAGGCAGTACATCCACAACAATCAGCAGGATTCGTTATTTTTATCATTTTAATTTAAGTATTATTTTTCTTAAAGCGTTATGAACGATAGCTCTATCTTGATTGTTACAACCGATAAAATATATAGTTAATATAGCACTTAAAATGGATAACAAAGCCATATTTATAAAATCCATCAATGTATTAATTCCCATATATTGTATTAACACAAATGGCATAATTGATGCAATAATAGAAACTTCTATCACATTAAAATAAACATTTCTTAGAAATGATCTTACTGATAGTTTAATCATCTTGCGTAACATAATTAGTCGCATCATTTCACAAAGAGCAGAAATTCCAATGGCTACCATAAATACAGACTCTGGAGGATATCCTATGCACAAAAACATATAACTAACCGGCAAGTTCAATAATTGACAACCACCCACTATCAACTGATAATTACGAATATTACCCGTAGCTAGCATTACTGTCACTAGTGGATTTGCTAATGATTCACTCAGTGTAAATATCAGGACCAAGCGAGCGAAATGAACAGAATGCTCTGGCACAATGCCCAACCATATCTCAAGGAGATATTGAGTAGTGAATAATATAGGAAGTGCAAGAATAAACAATATATAATAAGACAAGCGAGCTCCCTGAAAGACAAGTTTAAACATGTAGTTACGATCTCCAGAAGCGTATGATTTTGTAATCTGTGGATTTATTGCTGTCATAAAGTTTGTCACAAAACCTGTCACAGTATGGTTGACAGACATTGCAACACCACGTGCAGCATTAACTGTTGGTCCAAAAAATAGATTGAGGATCATATTGCCACCTTGATCACGTAATATAGCAGAAGACGATCCTATGAAGTTCCATCCTGCAAAACTAAAAATTTCTTTTGTTATAGATTTGTCATACATTAATCTGAAATGGCATTCAATAAAATGGCGTTTACAATATGATGTGTATAAGAACCTTTGAATAAGTCCAACAAAAAAAATAAGAACCGCATAGTATATTAGGCGATCAAAAGGATTTTTTAATATTACAAATGAAATCGCAAGTCTTGCAATGGCGTCAAAAATGCTAATATAAGCAAATGCAGACATACGCTCATGCGCAATAATAGAAGCGTTATATGGTACACTCCATAGGTGAATTGCAAAAGTTATAACAGAAAACTGAAATACCCAATTTGCAGCTAACAAACGATCAGTAGGAATAACCATTTTATTATTTAGAAACCACAGCCCCACAGTTTCAAGCAAAATAGATATGATTATGATTAAAAATATCTGAACATTAATTGCTGTGCAGAACACATTCCTCAAGCGTTCTCTGTCACCTTTTCCCAATTCATAAGTTATAAATCTACTTATTGCAGCAGACAGCGAACCAGAAAGTATAGAGAACATTGAAACCACACCACCTACAACATTATATATTCCATAATCCTCTACACCAAGAGCATTAAGTATTACTCTTGAAGTATAAAGGCTGATTATCATCATCAAGAGCATACGCGCATATAACAAGAGCGTATTCTTTGCTATTCGTTTATTATTCGAATAATTATCAGACATGCTTTAAACTTAATTTTTAAATCCTTTATTACAAACATTTAACGCTTGATATCATTGAGCCATCTGACTTTGCTTAAATGTAATCAAAACAATTAAAATGGACTGGGGTTTGACTCGTTTGAAATGTTCAAGAACCACAATAAACTCAGATGTCTAATTCTTGATACTTACTATTTTGACTTTTATACTCTGGTACAATCTCTTTCATCTTGCGGACGATATCCATATCGTCTGCTGTGAAAGAAATTTCGTGGAGCTCGATTTCGTTCTGGCAAGCTAGTTCGTAGGGATATTCGCGAACTGCAGCCACCTTAATCTTTGGGTGATGGGTAGGTTTTGTCTGTTCGGCATCGTTGAGTACTTCCTCAAAGAGTTTCTCTCCATCGCGAAGACCTGAGAATTCAATCTTGACGTTCTTGGCTCCTGAGAGGTTGATCATACGTTGAGCAAGGTCGACAATCTTGACAGGTTCGCCCATATCGAAAACGAAAATCTCGCCACCCTTTCCCATTGTGCCAGCTTCGAGCACGAGGCGGCAAGCCTCGGGAATGAGCATGAAGAATCGAATAATTTCAGGATGGGTAACTTTGACTGGACCGCCTTTCTTGATTTGCTCACGGAAAATAGGAATGACAGAACCATTTGAACCGAGGACGTTTCCAAAACGAGTGGTCACAAACTGAGTCTCACCCTTAACTTCACCATCAACAATAGCCTTATTGAGCGCTTGACAGTAGATTTCGCAGATGCGCTTTGAGCAGCCCATGACGTTGGTTGGGTTAACGGCTTTGTCTGTGGAGATCATGACGAACTTCTTTGTGCCGTACTTCACGGCAAGGTCGGCAATGACGCGCGTACCATAGATGTTGTTTTGAACAGCCTCAGCTGGATTGTCCTCCATCATTGGCACGTGCTTGTAGGCTGCTGCATGGAAGACGTACTCGGGCTTGTATTTTGCGAATATCTTCTCCATACGGGCTTCCTTACAGATAGAGGTCACGATAGTCTGCACGCTGAGGTCTTTATGGTTGTTGGCCATATAAAGGCGCACATCGTGCATAGGTGTTTCTGCCTGATCGACAAGAACGAGTTCGGCTGGTTGGAACTTGGCTACCTGTCGCGCCATCTCGGAACCAATGGAACCGGCAGCACCTGTGATGAGGATGCGCTTGCCACGGAGCATCTGACCGATGGCAACGAGATCGACCTGAATCTTTTCGCGAGGAAGGAGGTCTTCAATTTCAACCTCGCGGAGCTGTTGATGACTAAGGTCTGAGTGGCCGTCCCACTCCTCGGATTGTGGCATCATCATAATCTTGATATTGGCTGCAATGAGCGATTCGATCAAGGTGGTGCGATGGGTGAAGTTCTCGGTTTGGAGGGGTGAGACTAAGAGGGTTGTGACCTTCTGTTTCTTCATGAGTTCGACAACGGAGTCCTCGTCATAGTGCACCTGTTCACCCAGGAGCCATGAGCCATCGAGGGTCTTGTCGCCCGAGATGAAACCACGAAGACGGAAGCGGAGGGGTGTCTGGTTGCGGATGGATTTGGCAAGGGCGATACCTCCTTGCATACAGCCATAGATGAAGACCTTCTGGACGGAATCGTCACCACGGTAGGTGTTGTGAAGGGTCTTGACGATGACGCGAAGTCCCCACATGATGCTGGTGGCAATGATATAGATGAGGATGGCGCTCTCAAAGCGAGGAGTCATATAGATATAGGAGTGTCCGAACTTGGCTTCCACCTGATGCACGAGACACACGAAGACACCTGCCGCAATGTTGGAATAGGCAATCCGGGAGAGGTCAACGAAGGAGGAATAGCGCATCACACCACGGAAGGTGTGGAACGCGAAGAAGGCAACAACGTAGGCCAAGAGGCAGATGCCAAGTCCACTACAGAGTTGCCAGAAATGTTGTGCAAGACTAAGTCCTCCGTACTTGATGTAATAGACGGAAAGACCCGACATAAACACAGCGACACAATCCAACGCAAGGATACACCAGTATGGCAATGTTCCTCGCGAGAAGTACCAGTTACAAAATTTACGAATGGGGTTCATATACTATTATATTTTTCACTTTCTAATAATATCAGGATAGTTGCAGGCAGTTGATTCGGTCAACAGCATCTCGCCTTGTTACCTGCTTGTTTTATTTATTCTACGATTGCATCTTTTATACACTCAACGATGTACTTCACATCGTCATCGCTTACGTAAGGACCTGCGGGGAGACAGAAGCCGACCTTGAAGAGGGATTCGGATACGCCATTGAGATAGGCAGGATTATTCTTATAGACAGGCTGCTTGTGCATTGGTTTCCATACTGGACGGCACTCGACTTTCTTGGAGAGCATGAAGACACGGAGGGCTTCTACGTTCTCGTTTGGTTGGCAGTCAGTGGTGGCACTATCAACGGCTTTGATTACACCAGCTGCTCCGCCTACGGCTGTCTTGATGACTTCCTTGTAGGCATTCTCCTGCCCCTTGATGTGAATCTCGGGATCGATAGTTGCGGCACAGAGCCAGAAGTTGGCATCGTATAAGAGACCCTTCCCGTCCTTCCCTGTGAGGGCAGGTGCTTTGTGCAAGTGAATACCAGGAATATCGGCAAATAACTCTTCATAAAGAGCCTGTACATGTTTGTGGTGGGCGATGTGATCATCAAGGACGGTCATCTGACCACGACCGATACCTGCACATACGTTACTCATACGGTAGTTGTAGCCAATGGCGGTATGCTCGTAGTATGGATAGGCATCGCGTGCCTGGGTTGCATACCACATGATGGTATTTGCATCCTCTGCATCACGACAGATGAGTGCGCCACCACCAGAGGTTGTGATCATCTTGTTGCCATTGAAGGAGAGAGCACCGAACTTTCCAAAGGTACCGAGTACCTGACCATTGAAGCGTGAGCCCATGCCTTCTGCGGCATCCTCCACAACAGGAATACCGTACTTGTCGGCAATAGCCATAATCTCATCAATCTTGTATGGCATACCATAGAGTGCTACTGGCACGATGGCCTTAGGGTACTTGCCAGTCTTTTCTTTACGATCAAGGATGGCCTGTTCAAGGAGCTGAGGGTCCATGTTCCAAGTCTCAGGCTCTGAGTCAATGAATACTGGTGTTGCACCAAGGTATGTGATAGGATGTGATGATGCACAGAAGGTGAACGACTGTACGCATACCTCATCGCCAGGACCTACGCCACAAGCGAGAAGCGCGAGATGAATGGCGGCAGTTCCAGCAGAGAGGCAGACAACCTTGCGGTCGAGTTTGCTACCATCGCTATTGGTGTTAACAAAGTTTGCAAGGTCTTTTTCGAAGGCGTTTACGTTAGGTCCCATTGGGACAACCCAGTTTGTGTCAAAGGCTTCTTTGACATATTTCTGTTCTAACCCTGTCTCACTCATGTGGGCCAGGCACAGATAGATGGTTTTTCTTTCTTCTGTCATTGTTGTATATTTTTTGTTTTCTATATCTTACTTTTTATTACTTCTCCTCTGATTCGTTTTCTGTGATTGTGGGGTAAGACTGTGGCGAATTGGCTATGTGAAATCACGGGGTTAAATTGGTTGCGAACAAAATCGCATACCCACATAAAATACAACCTATCTATTTGTTATACAGTTATATATAATTTTGTCTAAACTTTTTGTGTAATGCATGTTGTCTATCAATGTATAGAGACATTATAATGTCACATCTGTGAAAGGATGGTATCAGGAGATGTACCCATACGAGTGATGGCTGATATGCGATGACCTCCGTTAGCGTTAAGCGAGTGACCACAATGGTAGAGGACATCGTCTATGATAAGCCAACGATCGTGCGACTCGTTACGCCACTTGCGGATGTCGATGTGGTTGTCAGGGAAGAGTCGGTCATGTTCCTGCATAAGGCGTGTCATGCCAGAACCTACTCCTGTGGTGTAAATGACGGCTTCGACGCCACAAGCTCGTGCATCGAGGATGTCAAGCGTGAGGGCTGAGACGTAGGCATCTATGATGATGGCGCGTGTGGTGGCTGTTTTGACAAGGTTCTCAAGTGCTGCACGGGCGGTATAGAAGTCTCCCTCGTAGAATACCATCTCTGCAGGTGGTGTGGAGGTTCGGATGAAGAAGTCGAGCTGCTGTTGCTGCTGATCCTGACGTTCTTCAAGTGATAGGAAGCGTTGCTCGTTGGCCTGTAACTGACGGTCAAGACGATTTGAGATACGTTCTTCCATCTGTAGCATCTGCTGATGCATGGCGTATCCTCGGAGAAGGTACTGCTTCAACACGCTATTTGCCCACTGACGAAAACGTGTACCCACTTGGCTCTTGATACGATAGCCAACAGAGATGATGACATCAAGATTGTAATACTCTACATTTCGAGTGACCTTGCGTTTGCCTTCCATTCGAACAGTTTCCAAAATGGAAATAGTTGGATTGCGTTGCAACTCACCCTCTTCATATATGTTCCTGATGTGCTTGCTGACGGCTGGCACCTTGACATTGAAGAGTTGTGCCATCTGTTGTTGTGAGAGCCATACACTTTCGTCATGCAGTTGTACTTCGAGTGTGATGGTGTCATCGGGTTGATAGAGGACTATCTCACCTTCAGAGGTCGAGGTGGTTATGGGTTGTATTTCTTTTGACATAGTTGTATAGGTTGTCGTTCCGTACTTCGACAGGCTCAGCATGTGCCATAGTACTTAGCATGCTATTCGGCGAAGGTTGCACTCAACATATTCGTCACCAGGCACAGATAGATGGTTTTTCTTTCTGACATATTTTATATATTTGTTATACTTTTACTCTAAATACTTGGGTGAATGAGTGGCCGGTTAAACGGACGATCTGACGGATGGAACCGCCTTCTTTCTTGCAATTCCCTTAATGTCTTAGTCTGAGCGATGAAGGGAGGCACACGCCAACAAGCATAAACGTGATATACCTATGCAGCAGAGGGCGAGCAGCATTGCTGTTGCCAGGAGGACCCTCTAATCTCCTTGGGGAGACTTTTTCTTAAAACTTAATGATTTTAGATAGAGCTATGTGTGCTCCACGATTGTTGTTTATAATAATTTGCTACTTGTGTGTAGCTAACTTAGTACGACAGAGAGGTACGATCTCTCGCCATCCACAGAGGATAGCTGCCGACATGTCGTTGACTATATCATGCCATTTGTATAGGTTAAATCACAAAGTATTCGAATGGAACCAATTATTTTATCACTCACGGAAATGTGGCTCTAATCTTTCCACAGATCTTAGTTTCCCGTGTCCATTAACATTTTCGAAGAATTCAATCAACACCTCTTCGGATGAATAAACTATGAATGCGCCAAGGAGGGTGTCATGTACGCATCTAGTGCCCATATCATTATTTGCGGAAGACACCAATGACATTAGGCGCTCTTTGTCTTCATTTACTTTGTTATTGTTTCCTTTTCGTTTCATCTCAACAGCCAACAAGTTCCTTTCGTAACCTCGACTTTGAATCAAGAGATCACTTACCATGTACTGGGGACGATGCATGCTATTTTCATATTGCTTTAAATCTCCATTTCCCATGCGGTTGTATTCCACATCGGCGAAATAGCCTTTAAAAGGACTATCATCATGTTGCTGGTCGTACTCACGCATGATGTTTTCTATATGGTGTGCCAATCTTGCACAAATATTGCGCTCTGAGACCCCAAAACGGATATTGTCGAAATCTATTTGATAAAGACGATTAATTGCCGGTAT
>JAGHTW010000175.1 GCA_018065145.1 Candidatus Prevotella equi | reverse complement strand
TGATTGGCGCAACAGCGGTTAATGAAAATCTCACGTTAGTAACTCACAATACTAAGCATTATAAAAACATTCCAGACATAATGCTTGAAGACTGGCAGAATTATATTAAACAATGCCAATAATCACTGGAAGCTCGTAGATACGAAATGTTAAAGGGATTAATCCCTATTCAATACTAAACAGAAAAGAACATGGCAACAGTTACTCCAGACATCACCATCCTGATGTCAACATACAATCGCCGTAAGTATCTCCCTTCAATGCTGAAGGACTTGCAGGCACAGACATTCACCAACTGGCGACTCATAGTAGTCAATGATGGTGGTGATGATGTTGAAGACATCGTCAAAAGCTTCAACGATGACAGGATGGAGTATTACAACCGTCCGCACCTCGGTAAGCCAGCACAACTAAACTTTGCCCTCCGTATGGTGGAAAGCAAATACATCGGTTATCTGGATGATGACGACAATGTATTGCCAGAGCATTTCTCGTTACTCTACGAGGCAGCAGAAAAGAACAACGCAGACTTTGTTTATACTAACGCCCAAATCGTAACACTGGACAAGGAAGAGCAAGTGACACAAATATGGCCAGTTGATGATAGCGATGCTGAATGGACAGATATAAGGATTCATAACAAGATAAATCATTCTACAATACTTCATACGAAGTCACTTGCAGACAAGATCGGAGAATATGATGAGCGCATGCGCATACTGATAGACTTTGACTATATCAAACGTCTTGCAGCCGTTGCAAAACCTATACATATTCATACGGTCACATATCGCTGGTATCTTCGCCAAGACAACAACGGGCAATATCGTTCTATCAGTGGATTATGGGAAAAAGACCCAGAAGCAGCAGGACGTTCACTCATTGCTTTCTTCGAAAAAGATCCTGAGGCATTATCTATCAGTTACCTACAGAATTTTCAGATAGCACCTTTACAACAAGAATGTGAGTCACATAAACAACAAGTACAAGAACTCACAAAAAGAATAGAAGAAGCAAATAATCATTGCTCTGATTTAGAGAGAAATCTTGCAAACCTTCAAAGCAATTACGAACAAGATCAGAAAGCATTTATTGCAGAGATACATAAACTTCAAGACAAAAAGACAAAGCACTTAAAGATAATTAGACTATTAATTATTGGCATTGCCTGTTTGGTTTGTTCACTATTTATCAGCATATTGTCAGCATGTTAAGATAAGAAAATCATGATACTAGACTTCATAAAAAATCTTTTCCGCCAAAAAGAAGTAGCAGCAATAGAATTAAAGGATTTCTCTGCAGAACGCTACGAAACAGCTTATCCTGATACTACAGGTAACGCAGAACAGCATTATCTTAGTCAGGGTTACAAGGAAGGACGTATATTATATACGACCAGAGATATGGGAGTATTGAAAAAGAGTCCTACCAATGAAACTCCATTGGTTTCAATAATCGTAACAAGTTACAATTACGAAAAATATATTGTAGAAACACTTGACTCTTTATTGAGACAGACATACAAGAACTATGAGATTGTTGTGGTAGATGACGGTTCCATTGACTCATCGGTTGACATTATAAACTCCTATGTATCAAAACACGAAAACATTAGGCTGTACACACATGAAGGCAACGTCAACAAAGGTCTGGTAGCATCTATGCAGTTAGCTATTTCAAATTCAAAAGGTTGCTATGTGGCATTCTGCGAAAGCGATGACTATTGGAGCGAAAATTACCTTGAAGAGAAGGTAAAGATTATAAACAAGTATGAAGATGTAGCCATCATATCCAACGCCATAAAAATGTTTGGCTCAGAAGAAGACATCAAAGTAAGAGGATGGGTATGTCAACATATAACAAAACTACTCAAGCAAGGAGGCACACCAATAGACCTTAGATACAATCAGGAGTTTAACTTTATTCCAACACTGTCATCAGTCATGATAAGGAAAGACGTTCTAACCAATCTGGATTTCAACACACCAATTCCTGCATGGATTGACTTCTGGTTATATAGACAAATTCTAACAAAGCATATCTTATATTTTGTTGATAAAGAGATGACCTTCTGGAGACAGCATGACTCTTTCAATAGCCTTGAGAATTCATCAAAGATTTACAACCAGATAGGAATGTTCATTGAAAAGAACAACAAGCTGCTTGGGTTAAACTAAAATCACAAAACAGTTAGCAGATAATAACACTGTAAGTAAAAAATGCAAAACATTCTATTTATAGGAGGAGCAGGATATATCGGTTCAAGCATAATCAAACATTTGCTGAAAGAAGACAAATACTCCATTACTGTTATGGAACCACATTTCGCTAATGTTTCAAGGCTTGACAACTGCGATGTAAATATCGTAAGAGGTCAACTGATTGACATTGATCTCTTGGAGATGCTGATTACTACAAAAAAGATAACCAAGGTTGTGCATTTGGTCTCAACAATGGTACCTGGATGCAACTATGATGATTACGTCAACGAATTCAAGAATATAATATTCCCAACTATACGTCTAATGCAGTTATGTAGCCGACATAACGTGCAGTTCATCTTTTTCTCTTCTGGAGGTACCGTATATGGAGAACGTAATACAACAATACCTTTCAAAGAAACAGATCCTCTTATGCCGATATCCTATTACGGATTGTCAAAACAGGTGATAGAGAATCACATATTGTTTGAGCATCGAGTAAGCGGATTGGAATATCTCATCCTTAGACCATCTAATCCTTATGGACACGGGCAGAACATTTATGCAAGGCAAGGTCTGATAGCCGTTGCCATAGGAAAAGTACTCAGCGACGATACCATAACAATATGGGGAGACGGAAACTCTGTAAGAGACTATATCTACATTGATGACCTTGCAGAAGTTTTCAAAAGGATATTACTATCAGATAAATCAAACGACACGATAAATATAGGTTCGGGAATAGGATACTCTATAAAAGATATCATTGGATATTTAGAAAACGTTGTTGGCAAAAAGATAAACGTTGAGTTTGCACCAAGTAGAAATAGCGACGTGACAAACATGATACTTAACAACGAAAGAATGATGCAAATTGCCAATATCACCCTTACACCAATACAAGAAGGCATCAGAATGTTTTATAATTACGAAAAATCTATAGCACGATGAGCAACTCTGAAAACGACAAAAAAACTCCGTTACTATCTCTCTGCATCCCAACAAATGGTGCACTTCAATGGATAGGTCCTGTCATTGATAGCATCTACGAACAAGGATGCGACGAGGACTTGTTTGAGATTCTTGTATCAGACAATGCAAAGAATCCAGAATTAAAGACTTTTGTTGAGAATTACGGACACAAGAATATATACTATCAAGAGTCTGACGCAAAAGGATTTCTAAATATCGTAAGTTCTTTTAGTGCTGCGAAAGGAGAGTTCTGCAAACTTATAAACCATCGTGCGAAGTTAAAGGACGGTGCATTGAAGATGCTTATCGATACGGTTAACAATCACAAGGAGAAACAACCTGTCATATATTTCACAAATGGCGCAATAGGAGTTGAACCAAAGGAGATACAGTGCAAAAACCTTGACGAACTGGTTTATAACCTACACTACTTCTGTACATGGATGGCAGGTATAGGTGTGTGGAGAAAGGATATTCCTAACCTTAAGAATATAGAGTATAACAAAATGTTTCCCAATTCTTCTATATTGTTTGAACAAAGAACAGAAGAATCAGAATATTTACTTAGCAACATAGTATTCTTTGAGGAGCAAAACGGAAGCGGAAAAGGATGTTACAATTTGTTTCACACCTTCGCTGTTGTATTCCCTGATATGCTGACAGACCTTAAGAACAGAGGAAGAATTACTGAAAATACATTCAAGAAAGTTCTAAAGGATTTATTTGGATGCTTAAAAGAATTTTATTTGAACTTTGTTGTTGTCAATCGAGATGAGTCGTTTGACTTTACGGGAATACGCAAAAACCTTTCTGTATATTACCCATGGTATGCACACTATCAGATACTATATTACGTTTACAGAAGGAAGAGTGCAAGAACTGCATTGTTCAAACGTTTGATGTCAAAAAAGAAGAAATAAGACACACGAATATGATTGATTTCATAGCCAACATCATAGAGAAGCGTATCGAGAAGCGCCAGAAAACAAAAAAGGCAAAAATGCTCGCACCTATAAATGCTAATCCAAAGGCGATATGCTTTTTGGGTGAGATTGGTATGATTAACTGTCCTGAGCGAATAACGATAGGTGATAATACCGCTTTCGGAGAAATGGTTTATCTTACTGCATGGGATACTTTTCAATGCATCAAAGATGGAAAAACTGTTACACAGCATTTCAATCCGTCTATCATCATAGGAAAGAACTGTCACTTCGGTATCCAGAATCACATTAGTGCCACCAACAACATAACGATAGGAGATAACCTTCTCACTGGCAAATGGGTTACTATTGTTGACAATTCACATGGCAATACGGATATAGACCAACTACAGATAGACCCTCTTAAAAGACCTATCATATCAAAAGGCCCTGTACACATTGGAGATAATGTTTGGATTGGAGACAAAGCCACAATACTACCAAATGTCACTATTGGTGACGGTGCTATCATTGCTGCAAATGCCGTCGTAACGAAAGACGTACCAGCGTATTCCATTGCTGCTGGCAATCCTGCAAAAATAATAAAAACAATAAACAAATAATGAGCAACAAGAAACGAGTCATCGCTATACACCTTCCACAGTTTCATCCTTTCAAGGAGAATGATGAATGGTGGGGTAAGGGATTCACAGAATGGACAAATGTTACAAAAGCACGCCCACGATATGAAGGCCATTATCAACCACATCTGCCTTCGGATACGGGATTCTACGATTTAAGATTACCTGAGGCTCGACAGCTTCAGGCGGACTTAGCGAAAGAGTATGGTTTATATGGTTTTTGTTATTACCATTATTGGTTCAACGGCAAGCAACTGATGGAACGTCCTGTCAACGAGATACTGGCATCGGGCGAACCTGATTTTCCTTTTATGCTCTGCTGGGCTAACGAAAACTGGGCACGTAACTGGGACGGAGGTTTCAAGAACATTCTGATAAAGCAGGATTATTCTTATGAAGACGATGTAGAGCACATGCGCTGGCTTTGCAAGAATGTCTTTCAGGATAAACGCTATATTCGTATAAATAACAAACCCGTGTTTGCCGTTTACCGAGTTGCATTATTCCCGGATTTCAAAGAAACGATAAAGACATGGCGCAAAGTAGCAAAAGAAGAATTCGGGTTGGAACTGTATATCATTGAGACAATGTTCCCTGGCGATCTCTCTCACACCTCAATAACGCCTGGTTCTGATGCTGCTATGGACTTTCAACCTCTTGGAGTAGAGGTTTCTACACTATTAAAAGAGCAGATTAAACTCTTTGAAGAACCTAAGAATGAAGTAGATAGACCTGCTATTTACAACTACTCCGACTATGTTGACTACTGCTGTGATGCTGAATGGCTTGACCGTTGTTATCCTTGCGTATCACCAGGTTTTGATAATGCATCTCGCCGCGTTGGCAAGAGATTCCTATCATTTACCAATTGCACACCACAGAATTTCGGACGTTGGTTACGAGATGCGCTCTACAGAAACACTTCTTTCACCGAAGAAGATGAGAATCTTGTTTTCATCAACGCATGGAATGAATGGGCAGAAGGAAACCATATTGAACCTGATCAGAAGTGGGGACGCGCTTATCTTGAAGAGACAAAACGCGTAATAGATGATTACCAAACCAATGGTGCACCTGAAGATTATGATCAAAAACGACATGAGGCTTATACTAAATAC
This sequence comes from Candidatus Prevotella equi, assembly GCA_018065145.1. GTDB lineage: Bacteria > Bacteroidota > Bacteroidia > Bacteroidales > Bacteroidaceae > Prevotella > Prevotella equi. The sequence continues at coordinate 2,320 of JAGHTW010000175.1, read as the reverse complement.
AAAAAGTCTCACAAGATTAAAACGCAATCAACAGTCAATGAACGCGAATTGTATCATGGTCTGAAAGTTAAAATTAAATCATCTTCATCAGCATATGATACTTTGTTACCTCAGATAAGAGAACAGAAAGACAATTTATCAATAAAGCACTACATAAAACTTCTGATAAAATTAATTTACTATCATAAACTTCGCTGCAAATAATAGTATGATACAAAACAAATCATTCACTGTTGCACTTTTAATATCTACATATAATTATCCTACAGCACTGCGTGTTTGTCTCAACAGCATAAAACGTCAGACACTAATGCCTAACGAGATTATCATTGCAGATGACGGTTCGAAAAATGACACGAAAGAAGTGATAGAACAGTTCCGTAAGGAAACGTCAACAACGGTAAAACATGTATGGCATGAAGATAAGGGATTTCGATTAGCTGAGATAAGAAATCGCGGCATAATAGAATGCGAATCTGACTATATCATACAGATTGATGGCGATATTCTTTTGGATAAACATTTCATAGAAGATCACGTAAGATTTGCAAAGAAAGGATGTTTTGTAGGTGGAAGCAGAACACGCTTCTCAGAAGATGCGACAAAAGAGATTCTGCAACTGCAGGATTTCACTCCGTACTTTACATACAAAGGACTTGAGATACGTGAGAATGCAATACGTTGCACATGGCTTACTCCTTTGTTCTTCAACAAAAAACGTATAATAGGTTGCAACATGGCATACTGGAAAAAAGATGCTATGGCTATTAATGGCTACAATGAAGACATTATCGGTTGGGGGCATGAGGATCTGGAATTTGCAAATAGGATGCGTAACAATGGTATTGTGCGACGTCACCTTAAGTTCTGTGCAATAGGCTATCACATTTGGCACAAGTTCCAGCCACGCATTGATGATGCCAAACACTTAGCATACGCAAGAAGTATATACGGCTCTGGTATCATACGATGCGCAAAGGGTATTGATTCACACCTGTAACTAGGCATTTATCGTTCTTAACTACCTTTACCTTATATGAATAAACCTCTTGTTTCGGTCATTGTACCTAACTATCGACATCATAAGTTTCTTGAGCAGCGTTTAGACTCTATTCTAAACCAAACTTACCAAGAAATTGAGGTCATCATTATTGATGATTGTTCTAATGACAATGGTGCGAGTAAAGAAATAATAGAAAGATACCGCAACAATGAAAAGGTAAGTAATATAATATACAACTCCCAAAATAGCGGCAACACTTTTGTTCAATGGGACAAAGGCATCGAATTGGCAAAGGGAGAGATTATTTGGATAGCAGAGAGCGATGATTTTTGCGAAAGAAATATGTTGGAAACATTAGTACAACAATTCACAGCGCATAAAGATTCTGCTATCGCCTACACCACATATATTCTTGTTAATGAGGAAGGGGAAAAGATATCTAAACGAAAAATAAAAAACAATCAACATTACTCAGGAGAGCATTACATAAAGCACTATCTTTTACTTGGCAACATAATACGCAATGCCAGCACTGCTATATTCTCAAGAAAAGCAGCAGTGAATATCAAGAAGGATTATATTAACTATATAGGGTCTGGAGACTTGCTATTCTGGATTGAACTAGCGAAACAAGGTTCCGTAAGTATTATCAACCAACAACTAAGTTATTTCCGTCAGCATAATAACAAAGTAACAAATAGAAAAGATGCTGATGGCAGTAATCTTTTAACAGAACGAATTTTCTTTGATAGGATTGCAGAAGAATTCAATATTTCTCCTTGCCGCAAATATCTTGCAATACGCTTTCGCAGAAACAAGATTAAAAATACTCCGTTTGACAATATTGAGACACGTAAACATATAGAAGACACGTGGAGCATTACAGGCACACAATACTTTTTAGGTACTATCCTATATAGATTATTCAAAACTATCCGTTCCCTTACCAACTACTATATATAAGGTTCTCATTCAACATAGCACGATCAGATATTTCACACATAAAAAATCTCGGGCTGCATCACGCTTGTGATGCAGCCCGAGTTTTTTGTATATAGTTCTATCTGACTATTCTTCGTAATACACACGCTTCACTCTGTTGCTGATGCCTGTGAGGACCTCGTATGGTATGGTGTCGAGAATGTCTGACAATACCGTTACAGGAAGATTATCTCCGAATATCTCTACGCTGTCACCTTCATGACAGTCTATGCCCGTAACGTCTATCATACATACGTCCATGCAAATGTTGCCGACGTATTCTGCCTTCTTACCATTTACGAGGCAATAGCCATGACGATTACCGAGATGTCTGTT
>JAGHTW010000233.1 GCA_018065145.1 Candidatus Prevotella equi | reverse complement strand
GTCTCATTCTCGACTCATTCAAGGAGAAGGGCATGATGAAGGATGCGTTCCATTACTATCAGGATGCCTACAACATTGTAGGGGAAGATGCCGGTCTTAATACGGGACAACAGCTAAACGCGCTACGCTCGTTAAAATAAGTCACAAAATCTATTTCCTTATAAAATACATATATTGTCAAATTCAATTACTATATGAAGAGTTTGCTTATCAAAGATACCACAGTGAGCGAAAGAGCTCAGATTGTACGTGAAGCACTTGGTGCAGACGGCGATTGCGAAGACATCGACCTCTCAGACATGTACGATGACTATATTTATTGACTAAAAGAGCTTGCACATTCTGCTTCAGAACCCTTCCAGACACTCGTTCCACAGATAACCGCTTGTGGCGAACTGAAGAAAGAGTCGTTCGAGTTCTAAAAATGTAAAATAAAACTAAAAGAGCTCGGCTAACTTGCCGAGCTCTATGTTTCTTATTTCAGAATCTTCTTGCCGTTCTGTATTAAAAGACCTTTTGAATTATTTGGAATTCTTTGTCCCTGAAGATTGTATAACGGAGTTGAATCATGCTTAGTTGAAGCGGATGATTCAAGTTGCTTGTCCTCAACCTTGATCTCGTTAATGCCTGTTGGCTTCTTATCGCCAAGACGGAAGAGCTTGGCACCATGACTGGGAACAGGGTAAGAGAGTACGCCATGGATGGGATCAAGGTCGGTCTTCTCCCATACATCGTAGAGAGGAACCTGCTCATCCTTACCGTAGCCAAGTTCTGTCAGATCAACATTCACTGCCTCGGTCTTTGGAGCATAGATCATGAACTCCATGGTTGTACCTGTAGTAGAAGTGTTGTCAGTGTCACAACTGCTATCGTATCCACAAACAGAGCGGAAGGTGGTATATCGATGTCCTTTGGGCAGATCGAAGACAAGCGTACACTGTGCATTCATGCCGAAGCCCTTGGTGTAAGTCTTGCCGTTGATCTTCAGCGTGCCACCTTCAACGTTTCTATTCTTACTTAGACTACCCCACTCGCTCGTGTAAGACGATTCCTTCAGGTCTGTCAGGCTTGTCTCATTGCCATCAGCATCAATCAGTACGGGATTACCCAGGTTGGCACGGTCGTAAGCAAAGCCGTCGCCATAGTTACTGACGAAGATCTTGAGTTGCTCTGCACCAGTGATGTCGCACTCCAAGGTTGTTTCCTTCAGTCCCTTGCGCGAGATTAATCCACTGCGGCAGAGCGAGTTATCCTGCTCCTCAGTCAGAGGATTCTGGTCGAAGACCATGAAGCGTAGCGATGTTGTAGCACCCGTCTGGCCGATACCGCTATCGTCGGCAGCCGCCATTGCCTTGAAGCGAACGACGTCCATCTCGTTGGGGATGGTGAAGAAGATGGCTGCATTAGCATCGGTAGAGAAACCACGGTCGTAGGTCTGACCGAGAACCTTCATCTTACCGCCATTATCTACGTTCTTGTTCTCATACACACGATTGAAGTATGATTTGGTATATTGGCGTGTCTTGTACTCACCAGTCAGGGGAACCTCAGAACCATCGCTCAAGATGAGAGTAGGATTGATCCAATCACCATGGTCGTAGTTGAAGTTGTCGCCAGCATCATCCACAACCAGCACCAAGGTCTTGCTGCCTGCGGGCCACTCAATGTCAACATTAACAGCATGACCGTCGGTGGTGTAGGCAACGGTCTCGCTCTTGTAGAGTGCCTTGTTGCCAACAATCCAACGTGTATTATCGCGCTGGAAGAGAGCAACATACTTATTGCCCGTTTCAGGGTCGGTGCTAACCCATGCCACCTGACCATTATCCTCGTCATTGTATAGCTGATGGGCATCCACACCATACTTGTGCATACGATGATACTCCTCGTTGTTGAGCAGAGAGAGGGTGAAGGCATCGTTCTTGGTCATCTCGCCACCAAAGAAGAGGGGCGAATGACAGATGCCCCAAAGAGTCATCATGGTGTATTGCTCATTGTGCGAGAGGTTAGTCCAACGACCATTATCCTGACTGCAGTAGCCCTGATCGGCAACGGTCATGGCAATCTGACCGAGGGGCAACATATCGCAATCGGCATAGTTACCTACTTGATGATACTTGCTCCACTCGTGAGCCTCGTTGAACACAGCATCAACAGCACTCCAACTGTCCCACAGGTCGTCCATCATGCGCCACATGTTAGCATTCTCGTGACAAGCCTCTGCATATTGATACTGTGTCTTTCCGGGCGAAAGTGAAAGAATGATAGGACGTCCGCATTGGTCGATAGCGTTACGCAACATTTTTATCTCGTCGGTATGGAAGGGACGGCTGATGTCGTCAACCTTGATGAAGTCAACACCCCACTGGGCATAGAGGTCGATGATGCTGTTGTAGTATAGCTGTCCGTACTCGTTGTTGCGAACGGTCAGGTTGTCCTTCAACCATGTACACTCGGCAGTGGTGTTCGTATAAACCTGATTCCATGCTGTCTGCTCGCTACCCTTCAGCTTGTATTGACTCTCGTGTCCAACAATATACTTAGGCATACCACGCATAATGTGAATACCAAACTTCAGGCCCATCTTGTGCAGAGAATCAGCCATTGCCTTGAAGCCCTCGTTCTTGCCATTTACCATGCAGGATGGGAAACGCTTGGGCGAGGGGAGATAACGACCATACTCATCAAGTACGCAGTCGGCAGACAAACCATTGTTGTCCTGGTTGTACCATCCAGCGCCCTTCGAGGGATGGTTGGCATACCAACGAATATCCACTACTACGTATTCCCAACCATGGCGCACAAGGTCTTGATCGACCAAAGCCTGAGCATTTTGCATCGTAATCTCCTCGTTCACCGACGAGTAGTAACAATCCCACGAGTTCCAACCCATAGGTGGAGTCATTGCCCACGTACGGAACTCAGCCATCTCCTGTGCCTGACCGCTCACGGCAGCCAACAGCATCAGCAACGAAATAATGTACCTTTTCATTCTTAATACTTAATTTAAAATGTTTAGTTTTAGTTGATAATTTCCCGATACAAAATTAAAGAAATATTATGACCACACATTAATTTTTGGAGGAAAAACTAGTAATTATGCCAAAAATTGCATTTTCATACTTCGATTTTTCATGCATTAAGTTTGTCTTCTCAATATAAATCATTATCTTTGACAAACAAACGAAGAGTCATTCAAACATATTGCAGATATGAAATCACTTTTAATCAAAGATACTACCGTGTCAGAGCGTGCTCAGATAGTACGTGAAGCACTTGGAGCTGACGGCGATTGCGAAGGCATCGACCTCTCTGACATGTATGACGATTATATTTATGGCTTGAAAGAGCTTGCTGAAATCAACAGAGAGTTTAGCGAGAAACACGCTGGAGCCGTTGTGGCAGGTGAACTGATGGAGCAGCGAGAGCAGAAGCAATGCTTGTATTGATTATGCCGAGTCGTGACAGAAGAAGACCGATATGTCAACTGACAAAGCCATCTGGATGCGCACTTCATTAAGCCATGAAGAAAGTAAAGATAACAGCAATACGCAAGGTTCGGTACGATGACCTGATGGCAAAGTACGAAAACCCTATTGAGCATACATGTGATGTATGTGAAGGACAGTCATGGGTTAGCGAAGAAGGCAAATGTCCTGATGGTTTTTGCCCTGAGGCTTGGAAAACAATGAAGGAGTTCGTTGAAGCCCTTGCAAAAGGTGAAGGCAACTTCTACGATGGTTGGATGCAGAACCCATACAGTGCAATGATAAGCTGTAATGATGGTTTCCGACCAGTTAGTTTTTACATCGAAACAATAGAATAATGACAATAGAACAATTCAGAAAGCACATGGCAGATGGGCTTCCAGTCGAGAACGGCTCTGAGGCACACCTGCTTATGCACCAGACGTCACAGGATGCACTTCGCATCACGGCTGAGATTAACGGCAAATACCACGAACCCGCAGAACTCCGCAAACTGCTGGCAGAGCTTTGGGGACACGATGTTCCCGAATCGGTGGGCATGTTCCCTCCTTTTGGTACGGATTGCGGTAAGAATACCTGGGTGGGCGAACGCACATTCATCAATATGGGTTGTAAGTTCCAGGATCAGGGTGGCATCTTCATCGACAACGACTGTCTGATTGGACATAATGCCACACTCTGCACCATCAACCACAATCCCGATCCAGAGCATCGTGGTGACATGACCTTCAAGCCTATTCGCATTGAAGATAAGGTCTGGCTTGGAGCAAACGTAACGATTCTGCAAGGTGTCACAATCGGTGAAGGAGCTATCGTTGCTGCTGGAGCTGTAGTAACAAAGGACGTAGCCCCAAGAACTATTGTCGGTGGCGTACCTGCAAAATTCATCAAGAACGTATGATTATCTGGAATCCCTGGCACGGTTGTCATAAGGTCAGCGAGGGCTGTCAGCATTGCTACATGTATTTCCTTGATGGGAAACGTGGCATCGACACCTCAAAGATTTATCGCACAGAGAACTTCAATCTCCCTGTGCAGAGGCGACGTGATGGTAGGTTCAAGTTACCTTCAGGGATGCAACTCTATGTTGGTCTTTCAACAGATTTCTTTGTGGAGGAAGCGGACGAATGGCGAGAAGAAGCATGGAGAATCATACGACAGCGTCCTGACATAATCTTCCGATTGCTCACTAAAAGAGCAAACCGTATCAAGGATTGTCTGCCGAAGGATTGGGGTGACGGTTATGAAAACGTACTGCTACAGGTCACAACCGAGAATCAGAAGCGAGCGGACGAACGACTGACCATCCTGCTCGACATTCCAGCCAAACACAAAGGCTTCATGGCAGCACCTTTCATCGGAGAGGTCGATGCAGAGGAATACCTTGCCACTGGTCAGATAGAAGAAGTGCTTTGTGGTGGAGAAAACTACGATGGCGCACGACCATGTCACTATGAATGGGTGAAGAAACTTAGTGATCAATGCCGACAGTTTGACGTGACTTTCGACTTTATCGAGACAGGAACGGTCTTCGTGAAGGAAGGTAAGACCTATTGCATTCCCGACAAACGAACTCAATCACTTCAAGCCTTCAGGTCGGGATTGAGTTACAAAGGAAAGGACATTGACTTCAAACTCACAAACCCAGAACCAGGATTCTTCGAGATGGAAGCCTACCCCCCTTTCTTCAGAGAACATTGTAAAACATGTGGCAGTAGAATGACCTGCAACGGTTGTTCCAACTGCGGAAATTGTGATAAAGAATAACAAAATATGAATCCAATAAGCATTCGCCTATTGAACCAACAGCTGATTGTCCCACAATTCTCTAAGCCTGAGGAGGTGGTGTCTCACTTCGGTGCCATGCAAGCCCAGGAGTATCGCATGATGCGTTGGGCGGTGGAGATGCGAACGAAACGACCTTCCGCAAAGGCTTTCACAAAGGCTTTCAACGAAGGAAAGATAGTGCGTCTGCATCTGTTGCGAGGTACTTGGCAACTGGTAAGTGCTGATGATTACTGGTGGATGCTTGACCTTTGTGCTCCCAAGGCAAAGCAGGTCATCAATGGATGGATGAGCAACAACAGGATTACGATTTCAGACGAGGAACTGTCCATGATTCGTAACCTTATTATCGACACTACAGAAAAGAAAGGTAGCGCCTCAAAAGAGGACTTCGAGGAAGCACTTGCTGCAAATGGGATAACTATGGATGATCATCGTCTGTCCTATCATATTCGTTTCGCGGAACTTGACGGAGTGATTTGCAGTGGTGACCTTCTGCCCATGAAGGCAACCTACGCACTATCCGAGAAGAAGACACCTCACACGGAACTTATCGAAAGAGATTGGGCATTGGCACGACTCGCCACTAAGTATTTCCAAAGTCATTCTCCTGCAACATTGGAAGATTTCGTATGGTGGTCAGGCTTGAATGTTGCTGACTGCAAACGTAGTATCGACCTCATAGGCAATCATCTATACTGCGATTCATACAAGGGAAAGACATTCTACCTTCACGAGAACAGCAGAACGAGAGGATTCCGTAAAGGTGAATACCTGCTGATTCCACCATACGATGAATATCTGATTGGGTATAAGAGCCGAGACATTGTCCTTGATCCTGATTTCAAGCACTATGCTCATAATAACTCAGGAATTTTCCAGCCAGTAATCGCCTTCGATGGT
>JAGHTW010000058.1 GCA_018065145.1 Candidatus Prevotella equi | reverse complement strand
AGACGATCTGCCACCACGCATTTGAGGAACATACCCCAAAGCAGTATCTTCAATCCTTCCACACACTGGTTGTAACGGAACGGACGTACCGTCTTGAACTGCGGCATGAGTTCCTTGGCTGTGCTGATAGGACCGCTCGTTACCTGTGGGAAGAACGACACGAAGAGTGCATAGTCCTCCCAACGGCGTTCAGCCTTTACACGTTTGTGATACACATCCAAGAGATAGCCTACTGCCTGAAAGGTAAAGAAAGAAATTCCTACAGGTATTGCCCAATTGAGTCCAGGCAAAGCAAAATGCAAGCCGCAGGCTTCCAAACCTGTCGTTATGCCGTCATTCAGGAAGTTGTAGTATTTACATATAATCAGTGGCAACAATCCCATTACGGTGAAGCAGGTTGAAAGCACCTTCTTCTGTCTTTGCATTTCATTGTAGCTCTCACAGACGATAGCTCCTACGTAAGTTATAGCGGTTACACCCAACAACACCAATGCGAAGGCTGGATTCCAGTTCATATAGAGCATATAGCTCACTATGAGCAGGAACCCATTTCTTACCCTAAGCCATCGTGCTGGTATCATCCAATACACGGCAAAGATGAATGGGAATATAAGCCAAAAGTAAAAACTATTGAATGCCATTGGTTAATATTATTGTTGAGCAAACTCTATCTGCATATTTGTTTTATTAATTCGTCTGATACTACATTATGTATATCATAATAGCGTGCCATATTTATGCAATTGCATTTCATTTCTTCTATGTTTTTTCTATCATTAATGAACAAGAGCATCGCTTCACACAAAGCCTCCGCACTGTTTTCCTTCACTATAACTCCAGTCTTTCCATTCTCAATAATATCAGCATTCTGACTCCAGTCGGAAGCAATGACTGGAAGTCCAGCAACAAATGCATCTATTATAATTCCAGGGAAACCTTCTCCCTCCCAGCGTGTAGGGAAGAGCATTGCATCATATTGAGCAAGTGTGTCATAGTTCTCCTGTTTGCAGAGGTCAAGGAATCCCTTGTATTCCACATTGTCCAGTGTCTCAATCTGGCCTAGGAACTCCTTCTCATAGCTACTCTCAAAAGGTCCCCAGAAGTCAACAGCGAACTTATCCTTGCGCGTTTTGTTCAGCAATTTCACGGCATTGATGATTGTATCGCACCCTTTTTCGGGTATAATGCGTGAGAGGAACACGAAGCGCAGTGGAGCGCTCTCTTGAGTCTTGGAAGCACCAGACGGTACATAGTCGATATGTTTGAAGTTCGGTACCACAATGACATTCTGGAATCCCACTTCTGCAAGTGTTCTCTGCATGTTCCTACCCTCCACTATAAACAAGTCAATAGCGGAGTATGGTTTCTTCTCTACTCGTCCCTCCTTAATCCAGTCAGCAATGCAACCTCCTATAGCCCAATACACGAGATGCATTCTCCAAGGTATCAGGTAGAATAGGCGTATTACCTTATAGCTGCTCATACTGTTGGCAGCTAATATGAATGTGGCATGAGAAGAAAAGAGCAGATGAAACAGAAGTCTAAACAGAATGAAGGGATTCCTCTTCCAGTTCTCCGTATCAACAGTCGTAACATGCAAATTCTTTTCCCGAAGATACTTAACCAGATGGTAGTTCTTGGCAGAAGCTCCATTCTTTGGGATACCTCCACCACCACAAGGACCAATCAGTATTATTTCCTGTTGTTTCAGCATATAATGGCAGTAATGGTTTTGAAGATAATTTTCAGATATTCACTTAACGATGGATTATTGATAAACTTCATGTTTAGTTCTATCTTAGCAGGCATAATTTCCTCAATGTATGTTTTGTCTGGGTCGGCAGACTGCGCGAGCAGTGTATTCTCGTCAAGATATTCAATGGAGGCGTAGTCGGTGATGCCAGGTCGCACGTTGAGCACACGTCTTTGCTCTTCGGTATATAAATCCACATACTTTCTCACCTCAGGACGTGGTCCAACCATACTCATATCGCCTTTCAGAACATTGATAAGTTGTGGCAACTCATCCAGCTTATATTTACGGATGTAAAAGCCGGAACGGGTAATACGAGGGTCGCGTCCACCAACGGTTATCAATCCATGTCGGTCGGAGTCAACGTACATTGACCGGAACTTATATAGTCCGAAGTCAATGCCGTCCTTGCCCACACGCTTCTGGCGGAAGAACACCGGTCCCTTGCTGTCGTCCAACTTAATCCAGATGGCAATAAGCAGGAATACCGGTAAGAGAAATATAAGTCCGAAGAGGCTTGCTATGAAATCTATTAGTCTTATCATTACTTATTCTGTCTGAGAACTTCTACGAAACAATCCATTACGTATTCTGCCTGTTTGTCGGTCATCTTTGACCACAGTGGCAACGTAATCTCGTTCTTGTAATAATCGTATGCTGCAGGGAAATTGCTGATATCGAATCCAAGTTCACTGTAAGCAGTCATCATAGGCAGTGGCTTGAAGTGCACATTGGTAGCAACACCCAGTTCTGCCATTCTTGTTATTACGGCGTTGCGCTCTGCCTCGCCCTTGCCTATCATACGCACCTGATAGAGATGCCCATTGGAATGGTGACTGTCAAAGAAGTGTCTGAGCACCTGTATTGTGCCATTGTCAACGAATTCCTTCAGACGGCAGTTGTAATAGTTGATGATCTGCTCCCTGCGAGCCAGCATTTCAGGGTATCTGCGCATCTGCACAAGACCGATGGCAGCCATGATGTCCGTCATGTTCGCCTTGTAGTAGGCACCCACCACGTCATATTCCCACGCACCGAGCTTTGTCTTGGCAAAAGCATCCTTGCTCTGGCCGTGAAGCGAAAGCAACTGAAGTTTCCTGTAAAGCAACGCATCACGCTCTTCACCGAGCGAACGCCATGCCAGAGCACCACCTTCTGCCGTCGTAAAATTCTTTACAGCATGGAACGAGAAAGCATTGAAGTCTGCCCATGTTCCAGCCATCTTGCCATCTTTGCTTGAACCAAACGAATGGGCACAGTCAGCAAGTACGATGACTCTGCCATATTCTTTCTGAATATCAGACTCTGCATGGAACATCGCTTTTGTTTCAGGACGGTTAACAATCTCATAAATGCGATCATAGTCGCATATTACTCCGGCAATATCCACCGCTACGATAACCTTTGTCCTAGGTGTAATCAGTCGGGCTAACTGTTCATAATCCATCTCGAACGTGCCAGGCTGGCTGTCACACATCACCAGTTTGCCGCCTGCATGCAGTACGCTGCTTGCTGTTGCGGTATATGTGTATGCGGGTATTATGACTTCATCACTAGGCTTTATGCCTATCAGGCGATATGCCATCTCCATTGATGCCGTGGCAGAACTTAGGCAGACAACATGAGGCAGTACATCCTCCTTGTATTCCTCCTGCGAACAGAAGGCTGCTATACGGCGTTCAAACTCCTTCACTCGGGGTCCAGTCGTTATCCAGCCGCTCAGCAAAGCATCGCGTACTGCATCTGCTTCCTCTACCGTGATGTCTGGTGGAGAGAACGGAATATTCATCTTCTTTGTCATTGTATATCTTTTATTCTTTTTATTTTTTCTTCAAGGGGAAGTCTTCTATGCTGAATTTCTCACCAAGAAGTCTGTTGAACTCTGGTGTGAAATAATCCATGAAACCGCCCTGCGACGTAAATGTGAGTTCACCGAAGTAGATCTTTCCACCCACGTTATAGAGGTCAACGCGCAGTTCTGGGAAACCATGCGACAGTTTTTCGGCAATGTCTATCATTTGCTCCAGGTTCTCAGGCTTTGCCATTACCTCACCTTGCTGATAGTCGCTGTTGAAAACAGAGAACTCAGGATGTGCATTCCACTCAATGTCGTATGTCATTACGTGGGCACTGTTGCCGGCGGCATTTCTGTTATTGCAAATCCAGATATAGTATGCCTTGCCGTTGAAACACCATATCTTGTAGTCTGTGAGCGAAGTCTCACCATCCTGAAGCGTCAATACCTCTTCTGCTATCACACAAGGTCGCATGTGTTTGTAATGCGGCTCTGCATGAAGCGCTCCAATGTTCTTGCGCTTCAGCCACTCACCGATCATGTCTATATATTCCAACTTCTTTTTCGGAGTGAGTTCCGTTTTGCGGATAATCTTATTCGTGCCTTTGCCGTCACCATTGTTAGCCTTGATGATAAAGGTCTCGGGCAATGCGTCGAAATCGACATCCTCCTTACTGTACCATACAGCATACAGTTTGACCAGACTGTCACCGAGTCCTGCTTTTTCCACATAGTCACGAACCTTTAGTTTGTCGGCAAGTTCCACCCATCGCGTCGTGTCGGAATAAAGTTTTGCCCATATAATCTTCTCATTCAGACCCAGCGGATTCTTCAGGTTCAGCGGCTTCCTGAACACATAACGATAGCGTATCTTCAGCAACAGTTCGGGACAATGATTGCCCATGAACTCGCACAGCCATATAAGCGGTGCAAAGAAAAATCGTCCTGATTTACTAAGTGTAGGATGGAACATCGTATTCAGTTTTTATGCGTATTGTACTTTTTCGTATAGAACAGCTTCTTGTAGCCATTGCCAAAGACGTTCATCAGCGTCCAGAACGTAGCATGTATAGGGTTCATCTCTTCTGCCACACGGAACAATGGGTAATGCGCCCATATCTTCCTTGGCAGCGACTTCGGGGTGACGCTCTGCTTTCTGCGGCGATACTTTGCGAGATTCTCCTTCAGCAGGTAGCAGTCAGCCTTATGTATTGCCTTCAGCCACATAGCCGTGTCATTGTTCCTGCGGATGTTGTTGATCTGAATAAGTCCAATCTTCTCAGCATCATACATCACAGTGAGACATCCCGGCCAGCAGCAGGCATACATATCGAAGACGCCGACACGCTTTTTGCCACTAACATATACACCCAAGTCATTGCCTTCTTCGTCAATCTCGGTGTATTCGTGATACGTAAAGCTGTAGCCGTTCTCCATCATGAACGTCAGTTGCTTCTCCAGTTTCTCCGGCAGCCACAGATCATCAGAATCCAGGAAAGCGATCCACCGTCCCTTGGCAATCCTCAGCGCATTGTTACGTGCTATCGCTGCACCGGAGTTCTCATCGTTGCAGATGTATTTGATTCTACTATCTGATTGCAAGAATGGAGCCAACACTTCCTTGGTGTCATCCATGCTGCAGTCGTCTGATATGATCAG
>JAGHTW010000211.1 GCA_018065145.1 Candidatus Prevotella equi | reverse complement strand
TTCTCAACACGATTGCCATCAGCATCAAGTCGGAAAGCTGGAGCAGGCATTTGTTTCTTTGGATCACTGTTTTCTACACTACATCCTGCCCAACGTCCCTTGATGGTATTGATATTCACATGAGGGTTGCCATAGACTTTTGCACCAATACCCTTACCACCACCGAATATCTTGCCTATCGAAGTGCAGGAATAGATATTGATGGTTGGGTCATCGTATTTCTTCTCACCTTCTGTCTTACAAGTTCCATCGTTGTTATATCCATAAACGGAGTAAGCAGCATCATTGCCGCAACCATACAGCTCGCCAATCATGATAGGGAAACAGCCTGTCTCATCAATGTCAATCTTTATGTGACCAAAGATATTTCCGCTCGCGTTGTTGCCACCGAAGACCTTTCCGTATGTGCCGCTATTGATAACGAGGTCTATATCACCATGGATATCGGCATTGTTTGCACCAGCGTAAAGGTTTTGCGCACCCTCCGAACAAGCCAGCTTCACAGAACCGCCACAGAACATCTCTGCTTGGTTGCCTCCGGCATGCACACTGCCTAAGTGCAGCTCACACTTTGCGCCTTCATAGTCGCCAGGGATCTCAGGCACATCAACAGCTGCATGAGTGCGGATATAACCTAAAGTATTACTACCGCCGAAGACGTTATTCACTGTACCGCCATAGATAGTGATGTGCGTCTCGCCTGAGCCGTACGTCGGAGTTTCTCCTTTAGTCTCGCTGTAAAAACCAAGATAACCGATGTCAGCACCCTTGTTGCCATCGCCCTTACCATTACCACCTGCAAAAGCATTGTCGATAGCATTAGCACCATAGATGGTTACATCCGTTGCTGGCACAGGGGCAGCGTTGCCACCGCCATAGACATATTCGATAGAGTTGTCGCAACCTTCGATGACGACTTCGGCAAACTTTGTCTTATCTGTGAGGCAACCTTCTGTGTTGTAGGAACCCGTAGGCACATACGCAGCTTGATTGCCACCACCATAGACGGCAGCAACGTGATAGGCTCCACCGCTTTCTTTTGTTTTCAGCACATGCACCTTCACATGTCCGAGCGGCGTACCATTGACATTATTAGCTCCAAAGACAGAGCCGTTAACCTTAGAGCCGTTAAGGGTTGTTGTAGCATCGCCATATACGAGTGCCGATGTATTCGCATCGCCGAGTCCGCCACCGTAGGTATTAGTAACAGTACCGCCTGTAAGGTTGACAGAAGTACTGCCCTTGACATCAGCCAGTGAACCACCGCCATATACATCTCCTGCCACACCGCCTTGGATATTCACGGTAGCATCGCCTGCTACATGTGCGTAGGCACCTCCACCATGAATGCGAGGTGCTCCGGTGCCAGTATAGTCAATGACTGTATTGCCCTTTGTAGTACCAGAGGTGAAGCATCCTGCAAAGATGCGCCGCTTACTGGTATCAGATGCATTCATCGCATTAGCAAGAGTGAGCTTTGTGATGTCCTTTGTTGTTGAGCCATCATTGCTGAGGATGCCACCATCAAAATAGAATCGGACGATGGCTATTGTGTTACCACCAGCATCTTTCTCCAAATGGTGATAGTCCTCGCCCTCTTTCCATTCCGGCTTCAATTCGGTGCGGTACAGGTAGTGACCATCCTGCGTTTTGTAGGTGTGCATATCACTCTCTGTATCAAACACACGATACACCACGTCGGTGTTATATGCACCGCCAACAACACAGTTGCCAACAGTAACGCCAGCAGGCAACGTCCACTGGTAGGCATTACCGTCCTTACGCTTCATGGAACCACGGAAGCCACCGCCTACAAAGTTTGCAAGCCATATGTCTTCTGCAGCATTGTCAATGGATAGAGTTACATCATTACTCCAGATGAGGATATTGTTAAGGTATGCCTTAAACGACTTCAGCCCCTCCTCACGACTGAGCGGATTGCCACTATTATCAAACACCGCAAAGCCAGGCCAGTACTTCTTTGTCGTGGCATCGTAGTAGTGGTGATAATCGTAGTCATTTGGATTAGTAGTCTGAGTAGCAAGAGCATTACCAGAACAACCCATGAAGAGGCCAGAGACGTTCTCATTGTCGCGGGTGTACATTTCCTTGATGTCGTCACTGGCACTGGCAAGTGTCGTATTGTCATAACCGATCTTAACATGACTATTGATCTTGACATTAAGTTTACCGCCACCTTCAAAGAATTCCGGATCATCACGCCAGACGTGTGGGTCACCATCATGCTTATCGCCTTTTGCTATTGTCTTCCAAGTTCCTATGGTACATGAGTTACCACCGCCAAAGACCTGACCAAGGACTACAGCCTTGTCGCTATTACTATTACCTCCCATCGTGATATTGACATTATCCGTCTGCGGACGACCTTTGTAGGTCTTGCCATTGTTAGCTGCTATGCCATCTTTGTGATTTACTATGAAATAGTTATCGTTCTCACCATCTGCATAGTCGCAGAGGTTAGGAGTATAGTAACCATGATAGTCGCCATTGCCAGCACCATAGATATTCTGGTCTATCGTACCACCGTTGTGGGTGATATTAACCTGTGGTACATGACCGCTGACGTCGTTAGCACCATAGACGGACATGAGGATAGTGACCTTTCCGTTATCTATTGCATAGTTGCGACCGTCAAAATCCAGTGCACTTGCCAATCCGATATTTACATTAGTAGCAGTAAGAATGTCGCCCATCACACCGCCACCATATACATTGTCGATGTTACCGCCGGTGATATGAACGTTGGTCTTGCCCTTCGTGCTTTGTCCTTCTGTACCGATAGTTGCATAAAGTCCACCGCCATAGACATTTCTACACATAGCATTACCGCCCACATGCACATTGGTATTGCCCTGTACGGTACCGTTGAAGCCACCGCCGATGACATCAAGGTAAGACTGATACTCCAGCAGGTCATCCTCGATATTTGTTTCAGTGATATCTTTAATGCCATCGCCATCACCGATATTGAAATCCACCCACGTATTCCCCGTCACGCTGGTGTTCTTACCATAGCCACCACCGAAGACGCAGAAGTACATCTGACCTTCGTGGTAGTAAGCCTGAGCGATGCCTTGAGGATTGCTATTCTTGAGGAAGTTGCCAGTGCCATCAGAGTTCTTCGCTATCATACCCTTGGTTACATACACATGTGTGTTGCCTACAGCACTGGCGACATTACCACCGCCATAGATGTTATAGTGCTCCGCGAAAGGCTTGTCATCTGTGCCGGCCTTCACCGCAAACTCACCGCCATTGATGGTGACATGCGTTTCGCCGCTAACATCGGCAGACATACAGACATCACCGATGGCATGATCGCCTTCCGCGGTATCATACAATTTGCCTTCACCGCCACCGAAGATGTCAGCACCAAGTTTACCTTTAATAATAATTACTTCTGTGTTTCCATCTACCTTTGCCTTTTCGCCACCGCCATAGATGTTGCCGTTGATGGTTTGGGCGTAGGCATTTGCTGCTACTCCTATGAGCAGCAGTATGAGAGAGAATATATGTAGTGTTTTATTCATCATCACGTGGTATGATTGTTGTTTCTGTTTCGTTGTCATTCCTGATCCAAAGGAGGTCGAGGTTGTCGTTGGAGAGCATCGCTGCGGTATGGTTCAGTTCCATGCACTCACGACGGGTGATGGTAGCTGTTCGCTTGCGGTCTTCCCATGGGGCGAGGATAAGGAGGTTACCTTCGCAGCATGCCTCGAACTCGCTCTTCGTTGGGGTGTAGAGATCTCGGAAGCCTTCCCTCGTCAGGCGGATGTATGGTATGCCCATGGTGAGGGCGGCATCGCGGAGGGCTTTCTCCGTCTCGCTGATGAAAGGGCTGATGAAGACTGCTCCTTCGTCGCCAGCCTGCAAGAGGCGCTCGGTATGCGCCTCAGCCTCTGTCGCCCCCTGTATTGGGGCGCCTATCGTGAATATTCTGGCAGGAGAACTGCCAGACACCTCAAAAGCAGCGGCGCTCCCCTGCGCCAAAGCGGCGGTGTTCAGCGCACCAGGAGCGGCGGTGTTCAGCGGTTCTCCCGCTGAATAATAGAACCGCTGGCAGTGCCAACCGTTGTCGCAAGGGCGGTAGCCTGCGGGCACATCCTGCTCCCAGTGGTGGTATTGCACCTGTTCTTTCCTTGGTTTGCGTAGGAGGTGTATGTTACCGATGGCGGCGAAGTCGTGCCCATTGATGCGTATATGCAACACCGTGCGTAGCAGGTCACGGTGCTCCTGCTTCATGCGCAGACGGTAGATGTTGTCATCGAGGTAGGCAACTTCCGTTGCCATGTGCTTCCTGCTAAGGATGATAGTATCGGTGTAGCCCTCCGACCAAAGGCTTGGGCGGCCTGTGCTGGCACTGCTGGAGAGTTTCTTTCCAGAGCGGGAGAACCGCCCTGCACCTGCACTGCTGCTCTGCCCTTCAGTATTCCATGGTTCTCCCATGGAATAAAGATCCCAGTAACGGCGGTTGCAGCCCTTCTTGAAGCCTGCTATTACATGCCCCAAATGACGGGGCGTTCCATTGCTACTGACAATAGGGGCGGCGACCTCAAAGATGAGGTGTAGATGGTCGGGCATCAGCTGCGCCTTGCGCACCTTAATCATAGGGTAGTTGGCGGTGATACCCTCCAAAGCCTGTACTATGGCGGCGCCGAGAGGGGTTAGTTCCAGGCGCAGGGGACCTTCGCCCTTACTGAGGTGCGCATACTGCTGCACCTCTTCTGCGCTGACGGTCATGCCCTTTCGCCCCTGCCTGACGTCGCCTTTTACCATACCAAAAGGGTTGCTGCCGCGCTCTGGCACCACGAGGGTTATCATATAGCTGCCAGGGAGGGTGTAGTCGTGAGCGAAACAGCGGCGGAGCATGGTGTGCTGCACCTCTTTGAGGCAACCTTTTGCTACTGCCTCGCGGTAAGCCTTACGCTGCTGTGCGAGGCGCGCGGACAGCTGTGCCCACACACTGGCATTACGGGCTGGACGGAACTCACGATCATCGTAGATGCTACGGAGTGAGTCCGGATCAGCCTTCGTCGCTGCTATTATCTGTGCAGCGATGGTGCGCCAAGAGGGTATGGATGGTTTGCTCATTGTTCGTCGTTGTTGTTTTTGACAGCGAAACTGTCAAACACTATTGTTATGGCTGTTACTCTT
>JAGHTW010000101.1 GCA_018065145.1 Candidatus Prevotella equi | reverse complement strand
AATGGTGTAAACTGTCGGCTGAAGAATGCGAAGAAGAATCCCTTGCCGGTGTCGCTGTCTGACATGAAATCGACCTGATGGTCTTCCTCACAACGACTGTCATCCTTCGTATAGCCTATCTCACCAGTGCCAGGTGCGTTAGGGTCAATGAAGTGTGTTCCCTCTGGGTGAATGATATATCCTCCTATGCCGAGGATCACATCGCTATTATCAAGACTTATCTCTATCGGAATACATGAACGGTCGCTGGTATCACCAACGGTGACAGTAAACCGTGGAGTTGTCTGCTGTGCGTTAGCCACGAGTGACACCATCATGGCTAGCAGTGACATTAAAAACGTTTTCATAATTCTCATTTCTTTGAAAAACATTAAATGCGGTTTACTTAAGCTGGTCATATACGTTCATTACATCGGCAACGCTGACCTGACCGTCGTCGTTTACGTCACCCTGTATGTAGTCCTGTACGAGTGTTGGAGTGTAGAAGTTCTTGATCTTTTCAAACTCAGCGAAATACTTACGGCAGCCAGTAGCAACGCGGATGTACTTAGCACACGCATGTGTACCATCATCGTTGATAGGTGTTACCTTGTGGTCGGTGATTGCTCTAGCATCAATTACAGGAACACCACACTTTAGCCTGTCTCCAGGAGCCGTAATGTCTGTACCACGAAGGTCAATCTTCTCTACTGTTTCAGCGAGCAATGCCTCGTTCATACCAGGGCAGATGAACAGGAGAGTCTTGCGGTCAGCGGAATATACACAACCAAGCTCGAAGGCTGTTGTAGAGATATACTCATTCTTTATCGTTCCTAAGTTTCTAAGATTATTAGCGCCACCAATTGCTTTCTGGGTGATGTCCTGAAGATTCTTTGCATACATAGCCTCTACTGTTGAACCTTCAAGCATTCCTGTACCTTCCAGTGTTGTTGCATTTTTAAAGTCAATCCACTTTGTTGCTGTATACCTCAGAACGTTTCCAGTAGGATTTACATCCAAAACATTAATTGTTCTGAACTTCGCACCATTCAAAGCGCCCTCTTCAAGGTTAGCAAGCTTATTGATGGTGAGGTCAGAAGAACCATAAATCTCGCTATAGTCACTTGCGAGGAAGCTACCCTTGAAGGCATTTTTCTTTACTATAACATTATCACCCAATGTCATGCTGAGCAGCTCAGGGCAGTTAGCGAAAGCCTCAGAATTAATAGTTGCACCATATTGGTCGAACTTTACATCAGCGAGTTTTGCACAACTACGGAAAGCGCCTGTACCAATATTCATGCCACCTTTAATGCGAAGATACTGCATATTTGAACCCTCGAATGAATATGCTGGAAGGTCTCCACTTTCACTCAATCTAGAGATATTAAGACCACCAGTAATGTTCATGCCCGTGAACATATTGGTTGCATCACCGACCCTAAAGAAATTGTCAATAACAACATCCTCTGCGTTACAACCTCTCAGAGCGTATGAGTATAAATATGCATCGTTTAATGTCAATGACTGAAGATGCGTTCCTTTCAATGCATCTTGATTAAGTTCACAACTATTTAATGTGAGATCTGTAATGCTACTGTTCTGGAAAGCGTTTTGATGTATATTCATTTTTGAAAATGTCATTGTGCTTGGAAGGCTTGTACAGTCACTGAATGCATTCTTGCCAATACCTATTCTAATACCATGATCCTTGATTGTCAGATTCTTCAGTTTCTCAGCACCGCTTGCCCATGAGTTTCCAATTCTTACAATACCATCAAGAGTGAGGTCTGTAACTTCATTTCCGAATCTATCTCTAAGATAGGCTCCGTCGTCAATGTTAACAACCTTATCGCTATTGATTGTGAGATTTAAAATATCACTAAAGGCATGGTGTCCGATTGTTTTTACAGTGCTAGGTATTACCAGTGTATTGAGATTGTCCGTACCAAAGAAGCAGTTTTCTGGGATATCTGTTACAGACGCTGGTATATTAACAGTGTGAAGCCACTTACAACTTTCGAACATACCCTCTGTATAGTGTCCAATAACTTTTGGCACTTCCGTTAATTTAGTACGTGCAAATATTTCTTTACCAAGTCCACAGTTTAATTCATGGTTTTCAAGGTAAAAGACGTTATCCTTTTCTATGGTTCTATTCAAATCTGGATTCCATGAATTAATTGTGAGATACATCAATCCGCTATTGTAAAAAGCCTTACTTTCTATTCTCTCTAGAGCCCCATAGATTGTGAATGAAGTAAGATTCGTACAATTTTCAAAAGCACCACGCCCAATATTTCCTAGATATTCATAATTCTTCAGGACACTCAGCGATGAACCATTGAAGGCCTCAACGTCAATACGCCATACTTTAGCGTTGCCAAAATCAACAGTTGTCAAGTTTTGGCAATTCGCAAAAGCTCTATAATTAATATAAACACTTGGCGCATCTTCATCACGAGATTCAAACTTGACAGTTTTTATCTTTGTACCTTCAAAACCTTCAATGTCAGTGATAGGGTACATTCCCATATACTTTGCAGGGATAGTGATTTCCGTTGCGTCTTGGTTATCATCTGCAAGACCAATCACATATGCTGAGTGGAAATACAATGGCTTGTACTTGATTTTCAAACCGTTTGACTCGGTTATTGTTTCTGCCTTACACGTCATTGCCGGCAGAAGCATCATCACCGCAAGCAACATCATCTGTATGCCCTTGCAACTGAAAAATTGATTTCTTTTCATGTTTCTTTTAGTTTTTGTTTGTTATTATTTGATTTTCCTTTAGACACGACAATACGCAACAAAGCCTTTCAAAAGTGCATGAAAACACTCCTGAAAGGCTTTGTGTAAATCTAAAAATAAAAAAGTTACGCTAAAATACCCCCCCCATTCAATTTCACAATACCGCGAGAGCCC
This sequence comes from Candidatus Prevotella equi, assembly GCA_018065145.1. Classification (GTDB taxonomy): domain Bacteria; phylum Bacteroidota; class Bacteroidia; order Bacteroidales; family Bacteroidaceae; genus Prevotella; species Prevotella equi. The sequence continues at coordinate 3,495 of JAGHTW010000101.1, read as the reverse complement.
GCAGCAGCGGTCTCAACTCCGTTGGTGTATGTGTTGTGGTTGTGTAGCATTGCGTTAGTTGGTGTTATTGTTATTTTTTGAATAAATCACTATGTGTGCCAGTTCTTACAAGGCGAACAAGTTTGATGGAGTCTGTTATGTCATACATGAGAAGCCAGTCTGGATTGATGTGACATTCCCATATTCCTGCATATTTCCCTTTTAAAACATGAGGAAGGTATGATGCAGGTACCTGACCTTCGTTTGCGAGGAAGTTAAGCACCGTTCGCATCTCTTCTATGTTCAATCCTCTTTTTGCCATCAGCTTAAGGTCGCGCTTAAACTGTCCGGAATACTCTAAGCTATACATCTTATGCGAGGCATTGGTTTAAGAGGTCGTCAACGGAAGATGCCTTATAGGTTTTCCCTGCCTTGACTTCTTCAATTGCCTTGATGGTTGTAGCGTTGAGCCTCGTGGCTTTCGATTGGCTTATTACGCGCACAGAAGCAATACCCTTAATCATCATAAGAGCTTTCTTTATATCTGAAAGGACAGCGTTCTCTTCAAGTTTAATCTCGAACTGCTGCGCAGGTAATGCTATTGTATTCATCTTTCTATGTTTTGATTTATGTGTGCAAAGATAAGGATAATAATTTATATGGGCAAGAAAAATGGGGAAAAAGTTTGTATTGGCCCACAGATGACACGGATGACACAGATGCAAAGATACGAAAATAATTTGGAATCTCCAAATTATCAGCGACCTTTTTTGAATGCGATTTTTTTCGAACACTAATTTCACGAATTTGCACGAATGACAGGAAAAAATCATTCGGAGTCGTTTTGCTTGTTGTCACCCTCCATCTCTTTCATAAACTCATCAGCTACATATAGGTCGCCATAGAGGTACAGACGTGTACTGCGGTCGTGGAGATCTGCGCATGTCTGGCTGGAATAGAACATTTCAAGCGCCTTCGTTGGTTCTATGTCCAGACGCCTTGCCAGTTCTGCGCTTATAGCACCAATACGGTTGCTCATGATTATCTCCTGGATTATTGGAGACTTTATAGGGTCAGAGGTTGTATTCCGTTCCATCGTAGGTGAGGTGTTTGTCTATTATCTCTTGATTTATCAGGCATATCTGATTGTTTGGTCTGTGTTCAGAGAGTTTCTCCAGCGCCTTGTCGCGCGTCATGAGGTCTGCCATGCAGAGGTTTATTGTGTCTATGACACGGTCGTTGGCAATGCCACCCTCTATATAGTCATAGTCTGCCCAAGGTTTGTTGCCAAGACGGCTCTCGACAATGAAGTCAAGCCATTCACCATCATATTCAGTGAAGACCTTGCAGCGATAATTGTTGAGAACGGCATCGTGGTCGAGGGTGTAAGTATTGAGGACTGCAGGCTTCTTGCGTCTGTCGCTTACATGCTTTGCCCAGTCAAGAGCCTGCAGTCTTAGGTTTGTGACGTAGAATCCTTGTCCGAAATCCAGATTAGGACGTCCTGCATCAGCTTTCGGTGATGCTATAGCTTCTGTTCCTCCATGAAAAACCTGTATCTTCATGCGTTCTTCTCCCATTCTTTCATACATTCTATCATATCAAGCACTACGTTCTCTCGACTCTCGGTGTGAAGTGTCTCGTAATTGGGATAGATGTAGTCTTCGATCATCCTCAGACGCTTCATTCTCTGGAACACTTCAATGTAAGTCACACCAAGCGTACGTGCCGTTGCCTCTATGCATGTAGAGACAAAGGCAAGTACTACCTGGGTATGTGTTGGATGCAAATTTGTCATATCGTTGTGTATAAATGAGCTATTGACCTTTGAGTATAAAATCACGCAATTATTCTGACATTACCAAATTTCCGGAACAAAAATTATAACAAATTTAGAAGTTACGAACCGAGGACTGTCTTCAGGCGCTGCATGAAGTCGTCGGCGTTCTCCTTGGTGATGCAGAGTGGTGGCAACAGACGGAGCAGGTTGGTGCCGGCGCAGCCGGTGAAGCAGTGCAAGTCGTAAACCAATGGTTTGCGGACGTCTGCGTGTGGGCAGTCGAACTCTACGCCAATCATCAAGCCGCGACCACGTACGTCGGTGATCTTCACCTTCGTTGCGAATGTTCCTGAGTCGATGTCGTTCTTCAGTGCCGTAAGCTGTTCCATGAGATAGTCACCGACGAGGCGGGCGTTCTCTACGAGGTTCTCCTGTTCTATAACGTCGAGAACAGCGAGAGCGGCAGTACATGCGAGGTGGTTACCACCGAAGGTAGTGCCGAGCTGTCCATATACCGGCATGAACTTAGGCGAGATAAGTACGCCACCCATAGGGAAACCGTTGCCGATACCCTTTGCTACGGTGATGATATCCGGTGCCTGTGTCTTGTCTTCCATCAGCCACTGGTGTGCGAAGAACTTACCAGAACGGCCATAGCCGCACTGTATCTCGTCGCAGATGAGGACGGTGCCATAGAGAGTACACAGCTCGCGCAGTCCCTGATAGAACTCCTTTGTAACCATCTGTATGCCACCGACGCCCTGTATGCACTCAATGATAACGGCGCATACGTCGCCCTGTGCCAGTTCCTTCTCCCATGCGGTGAGGTCGTTGAGCGGGAGATATGTCACATGACCGCAGTCGTTGATAGGAGCGATGATCTTTGGGTTGTTTGTCACCTCAACAGCGAGTGAGGTACGACCATGGAAAGCCTTCTGAGCAGAGAGAATACGCTTGCGGCAGTTGGTGAACGAAGCCAGCTTGAGAGCATTCTCATTTGCCTCTGCACCAGAGTTGATGAGGAAGAACTGATAGTCCTCATAGCCACACGCCTTACCGAGGCGCTCTGCCAGTTCTACCTGCAGAAGGTTCTGTACTGAGTTACTGTAGAAGCCCAATGTGTTGAGCTGCTTGGTCAGCATCTCCACATAGTGAGGATGACAGTGACCTATGCTGATAACGGCGTGTCCGCCATAAAGGTCCAGATACTCCTGACCTTTTGCGTCCCATACCTTACAGCCTTGTCCCTTGACGATGTTTACGTCGAAGAGAGGATAAACGTCGAATAGTTTCATAAGCCCCCCTCCCCCCGAAGGGGGAGTATTTTTTAATATGTTTTGTGAATATAAAAATAAGGTGTGTAATAATCCTGTCAAGCCTTCCAATCTTTTCATAGGTGTCATTCCCTATTACAGATTCCCCCTTTGGGGGTTAGGGGGCTTCTAGAATGCGCTAGCCTTTAGGTTCAGTCCTGCGCGTTCATCAAGACCGAACATGATGTTCATGTTCTGCACTGCCTGTCCTACGGCACCCTTCAGGAGGTTGTCTATCATGGAAGTAACAACGACCTTGCGTCCGAAGACGTCCACGTGAACGATAGCCTTGTTGGTGTTTACTACCTGCTTGAGGTCTGGTGCCTTGTCGCTGTAGTGGGTGAAGGCGGCGTCTTTGTAGAAGTCTTTGTACAAAGCGACGATGTCGCCTTGAACTGTACTGCCTTCGGCTGGTTTGTAGCT
>JAGHTW010000017.1 GCA_018065145.1 Candidatus Prevotella equi | reverse complement strand
GCGGCGAGGGATGTGTACTATGAGGTGCTCATGGATGTGGCTAAGGCTGCAAAGGTGTGCAAGGAGGCGATGATGCAGGATGTGCGCGAGTTCAATGAGGTGTTTGATGGAATGCAGGAGTAAGACGAAAAAGTAGTTATGAGTAAGAATGATGAAAACTTCATAGCCTTCTGCAATGAGCTCAGAGCGTATGTAGAGGAACATCATCTTTTTCCGCCGAAGCACACCAATCTGCTTTCACGCGTAAAGTACACAAGGAAGAAGATTAAGGATGGTACGCTGGAGGACTGGAAGCGCGAGGTGTTTGAGGAGATTGAGCAGATGAGGGACTTGGGTATACATACAGGAGGGCGCAAGAAACGAGAATCGAATCAATAAACAATAGGAATTCAGCAGCACAGGTGAACGTTAAAAACGTTTCCGTTCGATACGGACTGCTGGAGCAAAAAAGAATTTTAGATATGAAAGACGAACACGCACATACATTAGAGGAACAGCACACCGCGATGGGAACCATTGCTGGGTTCGTGTATCAGTTCTACTATTTCCTGTATAAGATTCTTACGGCAGAGAAGGGCAATACTATATCGTTTGAACTATATGACGATGTTGCTACAGAGTCGCAGAATGGCCTTACATACTGCCAATTAAAGCATACTGTTCAGCAAGCTGCATCTGTTGGGGAGAAGGATGTAAAATTGACAGACAGAGCATCCGACCTTTGGAAAGCAATAAGTGTTTGGATGAAGCTAATAGTGGGAGAGGAGAAAGATGGAATAAAGAGATCGAATGAAGAACAGTCTGCGTATATAGCAGAGCGCGAATTTCATTTTGTAACGAATAAATCATTTGCAGAAAACAAACTTGCAGCACTCTGTAGCAGATTTGAGAATAAAGATGATGTGACAGATGAGGAAATAGATATGGTTCTTGTCGAAATCACAGAAGAGCGAAGAAAGACGGCACAACCTGTTACTGAAGAAGAATCCAAGACAACAAAGAATAAGCGTGAGACGGTGCAGGACGTTATTGATAATCTGAAAGCATACCCATGTAGAAAGATATTCTTGTCAAAGATGAAATTTGAGTCTTTGGGCATAGATGATATAGAGGCAAAGTGTCATGAGTATATAAATGACACGATTCGTATTCCGAAAGATAAAGTTGAAGCGGTGTTTAAAGACTTTCTGGTAGAAGCGGTTGGGGATTTCAAAGATTGTGCAAAAATCGGCGAGCCTATTACCTATACCTATGAACAGCAGAAGAAACGATTTGAAAGAGTCTTTGCTTACCATCGAGAGACACCGTTTGAGTTCCATGTGGAGCTGCAATCGTATAAAGATGAGTTCCTGGACTTGGTATGCATAAAGCAGTTGCAGAAGGTCAAAGACATAAGACCATCTGATACAACAAAAATCGCCAGATGTGCAAGCCAGTTCTTCTCTTTCAAAAATCAACTTGAATATCTCAGAGACGAGTCCAAGATCTTAGAAAAGGAAGAACAGAATTTCAGGGATGATGCTCTTGCTTTTTGGGAAAATGAATTCAATTATCAATATGATGATACGGATAGTGCAACTGAAGAACAACTCTTGCAGAAAGCAAAAGAATTGTTGCACAAAGTTAGAGCATACAAGATTACACTTCAAAAACAGCTTTCATTACCGATATCAAACGGAGCATTTTACTACCTTTCTGACGAATGCTTGATAGGTTGGCATAAAGAATGGCAGAAGTTTTTCGCTAAACAAAAGTGATTATGGACAGATTATCAAATAACGAAGCCCTACTGTCATGTGCGATATTGCATACTATGGTACACAATGTCCGTGATGTGGCACTGATTGATATAATGGTCGTACTTTGTGCTGATAGGGCTATCCGACAGCGTATTCCGAAATATTCTACCTATAGCGACTTTGTCAGAAGCGAATCTCGATTTGAAAATGCTCTCAACAGAAAGTTTAAGGAGATGCAGCCTATGATTGTCAATGCAATGACTATGTTGCTTATGTCTGGAATGATAAATAACCTTGAAGATAATGAGGTCGATTTATCATGGGAAGGGTCTAGATTAGCATTTGAAGCAACAGACATTGATTCTATGGCAGTAAAAGATGTTTATACAGCCTCTGATCACTTGGTCTCTTTGATTGTAGATATGGACACGGTCAGCTTGTATAACGATTTAAGAATAGTATTATGAACTTCTATATTTCCAAGATAAAACTATGGTTCAAGAATGGAACCTCACCTCGGACCATAGAATTCTACAATGACAAGGTTAATGTGATAACCGGTGCTTCATCTACAGGCAAGTCTTCTATCCTTAAGATAATAGACTATTGTCTGTTGCAGGATCCTTGCAATATCGTGCAGGATGTCATCAATGAGAGCGTGTCATGGTATGGTCTCTTGTTTTACAAGGATGATGCTCCATATACTATAATAAGGAAAGCTTCCACAATAGAAATGCCCGAGATGGTGACTATCTTCAGGAAAGAAGAATATCTGCCAGAAACAGAACCACAGAACCAGGATTCTGATCAGCGGTCCAAGGTTTTAGTGAAACTGAATGAACTATTTGCAACGCCTACAAAGCTGAAGATGGAGAGCAAGGTGAAGTTGAGTTTCCGCCATAGCCTTATGTTCAACTATCTGACCGAGGATATTATTGCCACGGAAAATACGTATCAGGATTTACGTTTCTTCCATAGCCGTGATTACGATCGCATTCTTGATGACCTTTTCAAACTTGTAATTGGTGTTGATGAGGCGAAGATAAGGGATTTGGAGCAACAACTCGAAGAGGCAAAGAAAGAGACCAAGAAAAAACAGACTGCACGCTCAAATGAAGAGAAGTCAATTGAGACATATAATCAGAATCGTGAGAAGACCATACAAGAACTGGTGAACCTTGATTTGTGCGATTCGGAGGAATTGTACGGTACTCCAGAAGAATGGGTGGAAATACTCAGAACAACGGTAGACAACTATAAACTTCAGTTCCGTGACGCAAGGAAAGATAAGAAACGTCAGGAGTTGGAAGATGAAATTGCCAAGCTAAGAGAGGACATTGGTTACTATGATTCTCTAGAAAGAGAGTTTAAAACCTATAAGGCAAGACTTGACCGCCAGAAGGACAGCTTGGAACCCGTTGAGTTTATTGAGTCTCACATGTCAGATCTGTTGGGATATAGTGAAACCGGACTTCTGCTTAATAAATTGAAGGCTGCATGGACAACTCTCAAGAAGAGTTATACACCAGAAGTCAAACTTCCTGATAACTTTGAGACAAAGCGAAGAGATCTAAGAAGAAATCTTGAACTGGCAACAGCGGAACTCAACAAACTTAATCCATTGCAACCCCAAACTCAGTCAATGCCATGGATACGCTCCGTTATACTTTTGGCCGAGAAAATAGAAAAGGATCTGAAGAAAGTACCATGCGTCACGATAAAAGACGAAGATCTTGTCAGGTTGGCTGAAAACGAGACCTTGATACAGGAGCGACTTAATAAACTGACTGCAAAAAACGATAATGCGATTGGGAATCTCAATGACCATATCCTAAAGTATTTCAAGTATCAAACAGGCTTGTCAGAGTCGTATCGAGACTGCAAACCAGTATATAGTACTAATGAGCATGCATTGATGTTAGAAAGAACGGGGTTAGGATATCCTATAGGTAATGTGGGTAGTAAGTCCAACTATATGTTCTTGCATCTCTGTTATTTTTTTGGACTCCACGATCTTCTGAGGAACAATAATAGCAATCTGGTGCTCCCATTCCTTTTTGTCGATCAGCCAAGTATTCCATATTATGCCGACAGGAAGAATGATGGCGGTTCGCTACAAGGCGAGGATGAAGCGAAGCTGCATGAGGCTTTCCGTTTGATGCATAAGTTTATGGAGACGATGACAAAGGGCAATTCACATTTCCAGATTATAATGGTGGAACATGCGGATCCACACTATTGGCAGGAATTTGATACGTTTAAAACTAGAGGACAATTTACGAAAGACAACGGACTTATTCCACAAAACGCAATAAATAGATGAACATAAAAATAGGAAATATATCGGCTGCAGTTGTGCAGCGCGTAGGCAATAAGAGCTTGGGTGATGGTATTGCATTTTCGAATGAACTGTGTCCTATGGATGCAGTAGAATCTCATTTGATAAAGCTAATAAATGCTTCATTCAAATTTGATGACTTAAAGCAATTTAACGCTATTGACTCTGTTGAGTTCAATATGGTATATAGATTTGTGTCTAAGATTTTTGAAGACACAAATACCATCATAGACCAATCAAACAATCTGGCTCGTCACCTATACGAGCAGAGCATACATCCGAATATCAAGGTAGGAGAGTTTTATGTGGTTTATTTCAAAGATTGCTGTTATGGTGACGAGATAGTTGATGCAATAGGTTTATTCAAATCAGAAAGCAGAGAAACTGTGTTGAAGGTGTTTTATGAAAACAATTCTCTGCGTTTTCAACCTGAAGACGGTATCAGCTTGAAGAAACTTGATAAAGGCTGCTTGATATTCAATACCTGTAAG
>JAGHTW010000198.1 GCA_018065145.1 Candidatus Prevotella equi | reverse complement strand
AGGACCCCCTGATTAACAGTCAGATGCTCTAACCAACTGAGCTAAGGAAGCAATTGTTACAAGTCATTTCTGATTTGCGAGTGCAAAGGTACAATGAAATTATGAAACTTCCAAACTTTTTTCAATAAATTTTCATTTTTTCGCAAAAAAAGTATGAAATAATGCTAAAATAATGTTGCAATAGCGTGTTTTATAAAGAAAATGTGTACTTTTGCAATGCAATGCAATTCATAATGCATAATTCATAATTATTTCGATGAAGAGATACTTTATATATATAATGTTGCTGTGGATGGGTACTGTTGCTTGTGCTCAGACCACTGATGAGAAGAGCCATGCTTTTGATGTGGCTCGCAATTTGGAGACATTCTCTGCAATATACAAGCAGTTGGATGTGATGTATGTTGACAGTCTTGACGCCTCAGCGACCATCGGTGCTGGTATCGACGCCATGCTGCGCTCGCTGGATCCTTATACGGTTTATTACCCTGCTGACAAGGTGACGGAACTTCGTCAGATGCTGACGGGAAAATATGCTGGCATCGGTGCTATAATAAAGCATGACATGAAGGCAGACCGCATCGTCATTGATGAGCCTTACGAGGGAATGCCAGCATCGGAAGCGGGACTGCAGAAGGGTGACATAATACTCTCCATCGACGACAGCACGATGATAGGCAAGAGCGTGAAATACGTTTCTGAACACCTTCGCGGCGAGCCTGGCACAACCTTTCTATTGAAGGTTCTTAGAACCTCATCAGAAATAAGTAAAAAGGAAAAAGGAAAAGATAGCAAGGGTAAGGAACTGAAGTTCAAGATTACACGCCGTGCCATTCAGTTGCCTTCAGTTCCGTACTACGGCATGGTGAATGACAGCATCGGTTATCTGTTGCTCACGCAGTTCACCGAAGACTGTTCCCGCGACGTACGCCGTGCCATTGTGGATATGCGCCAGCAGGGCATGAAGCGTTTCATCCTTGACCTCCGCGACAATGGTGGCGGCTCCTTGCAGGAGGCGATAAAGATTGTTAATATGTTCGTTCCGAAGGGCATTACGCTCGTTACGACAAAGGGTAAGATAAAGCGTTCGAACAACGAATACAAGACTGAGCAGGAACCCCTTGACACCATCATGCCGATGGCGGTGCTCGTCAACGGCAACAGCGCCTCAGCGAGCGAGATAACTGCTGGTTCGCTGCAGGATCTTGACCGTGCTACCATCATCGGCACAAGGACATACGGCAAGGGCTTGGTTCAGCAGACGATGGAGTTGCCTCACAACGGCGAGTTGAAATACACCGTATCGAAATACTTCATCCCATCTGGCCGCTGCATTCAAGCCATCAACTACAAGCATACGGGTGGCGGTTACGTGGAGCATATCCCTGATTCGCTGACGAAGGAATTCAAGACCAAGAGCGGCAGGATAGTTCGCGATGGCGGTGGCATAACGCCAGACATCATCGTGAAGGGCGACTCCCTTCCAAACATCGCGCTGTACTTGAGCAGCGACGGTCTGGACTCCACGGAGGTGATGCACTATTACGTCACCGACTACATCCGCAAGCACAAGAGCATCGCTGCACCGCGACAGTTCCGTCTTACCGACGCCGACTACGCCGAGTTCAAGCAACAGGTGATAGCGAGCGGGTTCAAGTTTGACCGTGAGACGAGCAAGGTGTATGATGAGCTTGTGAAGATAGCGAAGTTCGAGGGTTACTACGATGATGCGAAGGAGGAGTTTGATGCCTTGAAGACGAAGCTGTCGCATAACCTTGAGCGTGAGTTGGAGAACAACCGCGAAGTCATTTCGCACATGATAGAGAACGACATCATCCGCGCTTACTATTACCAGAAAGGCGGCGTGGAGTGTACGCTGGACTATGACGGTCAGATACAGAAGGCAGCGCGTTTTCTAATTGAAAATTGAGAATTGAAAATTGAAAAACTATGGCAAAGAAAGGTGGTAAGCGCCTTACGAAGGTGCAATTAGCAGACAAGCTAGAAAGTTTTTTCAGGACCAGTCCTGGTGTTACATTCTCTTTCAAGCAGATCTTCAAGGCATTGCGTCTTGACACCCATCCGCTGAAGATGCTCGCCATTGACATCATGGAAGACATGGCATGGGACGACTTCCTGGTGAAGGTGACGGACAGTTCGTACAAGCTGGCGGACAACACGCAGATGATGGAGGGTGTGTTCCAGGCCAAACCCAACGGCCGTAACTCCATCATCCCTGACGGCAGCGACCGTCCTGTATTCGTGGCAGAGCGCAACTCTCTCTTTGCCATGAGCGGTGACCGTGTGCGTTTCTGCATGATGGCGCGTCGTCGCAGCCATATCCGCGAGGCACAGGTGATGGAAATCCTCAAGCGTAAGAAGGAACAGTTCGTGGGTCGCCTGCGCATAGACAACGGCATAGCATACCTCCTTCCGCAGGAGCCGCTGTCATATAATATCATCATCCCGGCAGCGAGTCTGAAGGGAGGCAAAGAGAACGAATACGCTGTTACGAAAGTCATCTCATGGCCTACCACCGAGCGCAAGAGCATCGTGGCTGAGGTGGTGGACATACTCGGAGAGAAGGGTAACAACAACGCTGAGATGCACGCCATCCTTGCGCAGTACGGACTGCCATACAAGTATCCTGAGGAGGTAGAAGAGGCGGCAGAGAAGATCAGCGACGTGATAACACCTGAGGACTATGCGGAACGCGAGGACTTCCGCGATGTATGGACGTGTACCATTGACCCTCACGACGCGAAGGACTTCGATGATGCTTTGTCTTTGAGACAAATTGAAAATGGAAAATGGAAAATTGAAAATGGAAAATTGAAAATTGAAAATGGGGGTGGGGCTCTCTACGAGGTCGGCGTGCACATTGCTGATGTGTCACACTACGTCAAGGAGGGTGACATAATAGACCGCGAGGCACAGAAGCGTGCTACGTCTATCTACTTGGTTGACAGGACCATCCCGATGTTGCCAGAGCGCCTATGTAACTACATCTGTTCGTTGCGTCCTGACGAAGAGAAACTGGCTTATTCCGTTATCTTCACCCTGGACGAAGAGGCTGATGTGAAGGACTACCGCATCGTGCATACGGTGATAAAGAGTAACCGTCGCTATGCATACGAAGAGGTGCAAAAACAAATTGAAAATGGAAAATTGAAAATTGAAAAGGGAAAATTGAAAATTGAAAATGGAGAGTGGAAAGTGGAGGGTGCTGATGATCCGTTTGCCCCACAGCTTCTCTTACTCGACCGCCTCGCCAAGAAGCTTCGCGAGAAGCGATTCAAGAACGGTTCCGTTCGTTTTGAGCGTGAGGAAATGCGCTTTGACATTGATGAGACGGGCAAGCCAACACGCTGTTATTTCAAGCGTTCGCTGGATGCCAACAAACTCATCGAGGAGTTCATGCTGCTGGCCAATAAGACGGTGGCGGAGAGCATCGGTCGTGTGCCGAAAAACAAGAAGGCGAAGACGCTGCCGTATCGTGTGCATGACAACCCTGACCCACAGAAACTGGAGACGCTGCGCTCCTTCGTGGTGAAGTTTGGTTATAAGATGAAGTCAACGAGCACTAAGGGTGCCACGGCGCGCGCACTGAACGCACTGATGGACGAGGTAGAGGGTCGCCCTGAGGGTAACGCCATACAGCTGGTGGCACTGAGGGCGATGATGAAGGCGAAGTATTCTACGCAGAACATCGGCCACTTCGGTCTCGCCTTCGACTACTACACGCATTTCACCTCACCTATCCGCCGCTATCCTGACACGATGGTGCACCGCCTGCTGACCCATTATGCCAACGGCGGCGCATCGGCAAACAAGGAGAAATACGAGGATCTGTGCGAGCATTCCAGCGACATGGAGGTGATAGCTACGCAGGCTGAGCGCGACTCCATAAAATACAAGATGGTGGAGTTCATGAGCGAGTTCATCGGGCAGGAGTTCGACGCGCATATCTCCGGCATCACCAGCTATGGCATCTACGCCGAGATAGACGAGAACCACTGCGAGGGTATGATAGGCATGCATGACCTTGACAACGACTATTACGAGTTTGACGAACGAAACTTCTGTCTCGTTGGTCGTCGCCGCCATACCCGCTACAACCTCGGTGATCCAATTCGCATCAAAGTGGCGAAGGCTAACCTCGACAAGAAGCAGTTGGACTTCGTTTTGGCGGATTAGGCAAAAAACAGCCTTGTAACATACTAACAATCAGACTATTGCAATCGTGCCACGATTACAGTGTAATTGTATAACTTTTACACGGTAATCGTGGCACGATTACCTTGTAAAAGTGGCACGATTACAGAGCCCCCGTAATATATGCATAAAAGTAGCATTAAAAAGTGACCTTTTTTTATTAAAATAAGTTTAATTATATGGCATTTCACGATTTTTTTATTACCTTTGTGCACGAATAGTTTAATCTTATCATGGTAGAAATAAAACGCATAGAGAGCGAGAGAGACATAAAGAAGTTCATTGACTTCAGAACGGCGCTGTACAAGGATGACCCTTGTGCCGTGCCTTACCTGTATATGGACGAACACGACGCTCTGTCAAAAAAGAAAAACCGCGCCTTCGCCTTTTGCGAGGCAGAGTATTACCTTGCCTACAAGGACGGCAAGGTGGTAGGACGCGTGGCAGCTATCATAAACCACAAGGCTAACAAGCGCTGGAACAGAAAGAGCGTGCGCTTCGGTTACTTTGACTTCATCGACGACCTGGAGGTGTCAACGGCATTGATAGATACCGTCAAGGCTTACGGACGCGAGAAGGGCATGGAACATATCATCGGACCGGTGGGATTCATTGACATGGACCGTGAGGGAATGCTCGTAGAGGGCTTTGACGTCATGGCTACCATGCATGCGAACCACAACTACGCCTATTACCCTGAGCATATCAACGCCATCGGAGGATTCGAGAAGGACAACGACTGGGTTCAGCAGATGGTGAAGGTGCCGGAGAAGGTACCGGAGAAGTTTGTGAAGATAACGGAGATGATAGGCAAGCGCTATAACCTCCGCGCAAAGAAGGTGACCCGCAAGGAACTCGTAAGAGGAGGTTACGCCAAGCGTCTGTTCCAGATTCTCAACGAGTGTTACAAGGACCTCTATGAATTCTCCGAACTGGACGACACGCAGATAGACCAGCTGATAGAGTCGTATATCAACCTTGCCGACACCAACCTCGTTTCGCTTGTCTTCGACGAGACAGAAGAGAACAAGATGGTGGGCTTCGGCGTCAGCTTCCCTTCATTCTCCAAGGCACTGCGCCGCACCAAGACGGGCAAGCTGTTCCCATTCGGATGGTTCCACCTGGCAAGGACACTCTTCTTCCACGATACCGACGTGGTAGATCTGCTGCTCATCGGCGTACTGCCGGAATACAGGGCAAAGGGTGCCAACGCGCTTATCTTCGACGACCTCATCAAGTGCTACAACAGATACGGCTTCAAGAACGCCCTCACCCTCGCTATGATGGAGACAAACAACGGCGTTCTCTCCGCATGGCAGCACTTCGACGCCAAGACCGTCAAGCGCCTCCGCAGCTACAAAGCAAAGCTATAACCGCCTTTCACTTTTGCTGTTCGCAGTTCGCTTTGCAGTTCAGCAGTTCGCTTTGCAGTTCGCCTTTCGCTTTGCATTTCAGCAGCATTTTTGCTGCTGCTCACTTTAACTTCATCCAACCAACATCAACAACAATGTCAGAAGAAATACAATCCCCAATAGAAGAGCAGGTAGAATACACCGATGACAACATCCGAAAGCTTTCCGACGTAGAGCATATCCGCACCCGTCCTGGAATGTACATCGGTCGTCTCGGCGATGGTTCTCATGACGAGGACGGCATCTACGTACTGCTCAAAGAGGCTATAGACAACTCCATCGATGAGTTCCGCATGAATGCCGGCAAGCGCATAGAGATAGAGCTGACCGACAACAAAGCCATCTCCTTGCGCGACTACGGTCGTGGCATACCACAGGGTAAGATGATTGAGGCGGTGAGCCAGCTGAACACCGGCGGTAAGTACGACTCCAAGGCGTTCAAGAAGTCGGTGGGAATGAACGGTGTGGGTATCAAAGCCGTCAACTTCCTGTCAAAGAACTTCGAGGTACGCTCATACCGCGATGGACAGGTGCGCATAGCGAAGTTTGAATACGGTCAGCTCATCAGCGATACAACGACACCTACCGAGGATGAGACAGGCACTTACATCGCCTTCGAGCCTGATGCTACGCTCTTCAAGAACTACTCCTTCCACGCTGATATCGTGGAGACAATGCTGCGCAACTACACTTACCTCAACACCGGACTCGCCATAATGTACAACGGCCGCCGCATACTGTCGCGCAATGGTCTCCAGGACTTGCTCAAGGACACTATGACGAGCACTGCCCTCTACCCTATCGTACACATGAAGGGCGAGGACATAGAGATAGCCTTCACGCATACCAACCAGAACGGCGAGTCTTACGATTCCTTCGTCAACGGACAGCACACCACACAGGGCGGTACGCACCAGTCGGCGTTTAAGGAGCACATAGCAAAGACCATAAAGGAGTATTTCGGAAAGTACGAATACGGCGACATCCGCAACGGTCTCGTGGCTGCTATAGCGGTGAACGTAGAGGAACCTATCTTCGAATCGCAGACAAAGATAAAACTCGGTTCGCTGACAATGTCACCAGAGGGCGTCAGCGTGAATAAATACGTGGGCGACTTCATCAAGACGGAGGTGGATAACTACCTGCACCGTAACCTTGACATAGCAGAGATAATAGAGGAGAAGGTGAAGAGCAGCGAACGTGAGCGCAAGGCGATGGCGGGCGTTACGAAACTGGCGCGTGAGCGTGCTAAGAAGGCAAACCTGCATAACCGCAAACTGCGCGACTGTCGTGTGCATTTCTCGGACCCAAAGGGCGAACTGCGCGATGAGTCGTGTATCTTCATCACTGAGGGTGACTCTGCCAGTGGCTCAATAACGAAGAGCCGCGACGTGAATACGCAGGCGGTGTTCTCGCTTCGTGGTAAACCGCTGAACAGTTACGGACTGACGAAGAAGGTGGTGTATGAGAACGAGGAGTTCAACCTGCTGCAGGCAGCCCTCGATATAGAGGAGGGACTGGACAACCTGCGCTACAACAAGGTCATCGTAGCAACGGATGCCGACGTCGATGGCATGCACATCAGACTGCTCACCATCACGTTCTTCCTGCAGTTCTTCCCTGAACTGATAAAGAAGGGTCATGTGTATGTGCTGCAGACTCCGCTCTTCCGCGTTAGAAACAAGCGCACAAAGATAAAGAACAAGCAGGTGGTATCTGCCGAAGATGCCAAGTTGAAGGAACGAGGTGAGAAGCCTAAGGACTATATCACACGTTATTGCTACAACGATGAGGAGAGAATGCAGGCGCTGCAGGACCTCGGACCAGACCCGGAGATAACACGATTCAAAGGTCTCGGAGAGATATCGCCGGATGAGTTCGCGGGATTCATCGGACCGGACATGCGCCTGGAACAGGTAACACTGCACAAGAGCGATGAGGTGGAGAAGTTGCTGGCGTACTACATGGGCAAGAACACGATGGACAGACAGAACTTCATCATAGATAACCTCGTCATAGAAGAGGATATTCCTGAGGAGGACATCTACGAATGAATATAGGTAACATAGATTTAGGCAACCGTCCGCTGTTCCTCGCACCAATGGAGGACGTCACGGACGTGGGCTTCCGTAGGCTATGCAAGCGCTACGGAGCGTCGATGGTGTATTCGGAGTTCGTGGCGGCAGAGGCATTGGTGCGTAACATAAAGAGCACCGTGCGCAAGCTGACGATAAGCGACGACGAACGTCCCGTAGGCATTCAGATATACGGCCGCACAACGAAGGATGTGGTGGAGGCAGCACGCATAGTCGAGGCAGAGGCGCATCCGGATGTGATAGACCTGAACTTCGGTTGTCCCGTGAAGAAGGTGGCAGGAAAGGGTGCCGGCGCAGGAATGCTGCAGAATATTCCTCTGTTATTAGACATTACGGAGAATGTTGCAAAAGCTGTCAGCACACCAGTGACCGTAAAGACACGACTAGGATGGACAACAAGCGATTATGTCTTCGGCAATGCGCTGTCGGAACAGTTCACACCTGCTGATGGTTGGAACGGAAAAGACCTGGCAGAGCATCTCTATGACTGCGGCGCTCAGGCGCTGACAATTCACGGAAGGACAAGAGCACAGATGTACACTGGCGATGCTGACTGGACACTCATCGGTGACGTGGCACGAAGGATGAAGGGAAGGATGCCGGTGATAGGCAATGGCGACATCACTACTCTGCAGGAGGCTGACAATGCCTTCGACACATACGACGTGGATGCGGTGATGATTGGACGCGCAACATTCGGACAGCCTTGGCTCTTCTCGCAAGAGGCACAGACGACAATGACCGTAAGCGAGAAGATTGACATACTCCTTGAACTGCTGAACATCAATCTGGAATACGTTGGCGATGAACATCGCGCCATCCTTCATACACGACGACACCTCGCCGCCACACCAGTGTTCAAAGGAATACCTAACTTCCGCGAGACACGCATCAAACTTCTACGCGCCGACACCGTAAAAGAGGTGAAAGAGGTGATGGAAGCGATAAGGGAGTTATTAGTTCAGAGTGCATAGTGCATAGTTCAGAGTGCATAGTGCATAGTTCATAGTTTAGAGTTCAGAATGCATAGTTCATAGTTTAGAGTTTAGAGGGCATAGTCGCAGTTAATTTTCAATTTTCAACTTTCAATTTTCAATTTTCAATTTCAAAGGATGGACTTAATACCAAGTTTTGCGGTTGATCACACCAACCTTAAGCCGGGAATATACATCTCACGCAAGGATAGCGTAGGCGGTAAGGCAGTGACAACATACGACATAAGAATGACATCGCCAAACCAGGAGCCTGCACTGGCACCTGCGACAATACATACGATAGAACATCTCGTGGCTACCTATCTGCGTAACAGCGACGAATGGAAGGACTACATCATCTATTGGGGACCAATGGGATGCCTGACGGGCAACTACCTCATCATGAAGGGAGAGCATTCGCCAGAGACTGTGCGACAGCTGATGCTTAAAGCCTTTCAGTATGTGGTGGATTACAACGACGAAGTGCCTGGCACCACACCTGCCACATGCGGCAATTACCTGATGCATGACCTGCCAATGGCTAAGTGGGAGGCTAAACGCTACGTTGAACGACTCAACAATGCCTTCTGTTGTGAATACCCAGGCATAGAACGCCCAATGGCATTAGGAGGAAAACAGTTCTTTGATGCATAATTCTTTCGACATATCGTCGTATCTTCATACTTACGATTTGCATTATAACGGCATTTTTGCCGTTACTCCCCAATATATCCCAACAAAAAAACAATGGAAAAACTCACAATAGTAAAAGTTGGCGGTGCTGTAGTGGAAGACCCACAGCAGCTTGCCGCATTGCTTGATAACTTCTCTGCCATCGAAGGCAAGAAGATTCTCGTACACGGCGGCGGTCGTCGCGCTACGAAGGTAGCAGCACAGTTAGGAATAGAGAGCCACATGGTGGGCGGACGACGTATCACCGATGGTGAGATGCTTTCTGTAGTGACAATGGTTTACGGCGGTCTCGTGAACAAAAGCCTCGTGGCACAGCTGCAGGCGAAGGGCGTCAACGCACTGGGACTGACAGGAGCGGACATGGACATCATACGTTCGCACAAGCGTCCGCTGAAGAAGATGGATGTTTCAAAGGAAGAGGCAGAGAGCCTCATCAGCAATGGCATGGCGGTAGAGAAGGACGGCAATACGATGGTGGACTTCGGATTCGTCGGTGATGTGGATTACGCCAACGGCGAACGCCTCGCACAGTTGCTTAACAGCGGCGTGACGCCTGTCGTTGCACCCTTGACACATGACGGTAACGGCAACATCCTCAACACCAACGCCGACACTATGGCATCAACAGTGGCAAAGGCATTGGCAGAACACTTCGACGTGACGCTGATATTCTCATTCGAGAAGAAGGGCGTACTGTCTAATCCTGATGATGACGACAGCGTTATCCCTACCATCACACGCGCGTTATATAATAAATATGTGGAAGAGGGAATCATCTCCGGCGGTATGATGCCAAAGATAGAGAACGCCCTCGAAGCTGTAGAGGCAGGAGTGAAGCGCGTTATCATCACCCTCGCAACAGCCATCGACGGCAACCACGGAACGGTGATTAAAAATTAAAAATTAAAAAGGAATAATTGAGTGCGCCGCTGCACTTTCAATTTTCAATTTTCAACTTTCAATTTTCAACTTTCAATTTTCAACTTTCAACTTTCAATTTGTGATTGACATTCAGCGCGACATACTCCCATACAAGAACGAGATGTACCGCCTGGCATTGCGCATAACGCTCAATAGTCAGGAGGCGGAGGACGTCGTGCAGGATGT
>JAGHTW010000189.1 GCA_018065145.1 Candidatus Prevotella equi | reverse complement strand
GGTTCTTCACCAATTTGGGTGCAGAAAAACAAGTAAAAAAATATCTGTAAATAATTGAATAATATATAGTTAAAAAGTTGCAGGAGTGCGTATTTTTTTGTATCTTTACGTGTGAAATGCAGTACAGAAAAGCACACCCCTACAACGTGCAAAGATAGTATAAAATCTGGTCTGAAACAAGTTTTAGGCCAAATAAGTGGTCTAATTCGTGCAAAATGCAAGGATTGGCAGGTCAAACTCGACAGTATGCAGCCTACGGATACCGGTTTGGTTGTCACGGCAAGCCCCCGAGGGCATACAGCTCTGTGCCCATGCTGCGGTCAGAAGAGCCATAGCGTCCATCGTTACCGTCCGCGCAAGCTGCAGGACTTGGAGTTTCTGGGCAGGGAAGTGACTCTTTTGGTAAACATACGCCACTTTCGCTGCGGCAATCCCGAATGTGAAAGAAAGTTTTTTGCGGAAACACTGAAAATGGCATCCCCCTATATGAGAATGACACATGAGGTCCATGAGCGCATCAGATACGAGGCACTCAACCAGCCAGCCTCCTCGGCCGTCCGCACGCTGTCATATCAGCACATCCGCACAAGCGCGTCAACATGCCATCGCCTGGTCCGCCGTATAGGAGCGTCCAATCCCGAGGTAAGTACAAGCGGTTATGTCGGCATAGACGACTTTGCCAAGAAGAAGGGACATGTGTATGCATGTGAGATTGTTGACCATTATACCAGAGACACACTTGCCGTATTCGACTCGCGCTATGGCAGCGAGATAAGGGAGTGGCTGACAGCGCATCCGGAGATAAAGCTTGTCACCCGGGACGGCAGCCAGTCCTATGCGGACATCATAGCGGCAGCCTCTCCTGACATAGTGCAGGTTTCCGACCGTTTCCATCTGGTAAAGAACCTCAAGGAAACGGCGGTGGATCTGATCAAGGAACTTCTTGGAAAGAAGGAGCAAAAGACAGAATACCCATATCCCACTGAGGCTGAAGCCTACACTCTAATCCTTGGTGACATGCAGAGCATGGGTGAAGAAAAGCATCGCCTCAGGGTACGTGAGTACTACCAGATACGTGGGCTGAAGGACGAAGGAAAGAGTATAGCAGAGATAAGCCGCCAACTGGGTGTTACCTCACAGAAAGTGTATAAAAGACTGAAAACGGACATCTCAAAGATACTCTCCGCAGATCAGAAGAAAGTTCTCTCCACGGCAAGAAGGATGGCCCACATCGTCGCATCAAAGAAGATTACACCGGAGGTGGTCTGCAAACATCTTGATGGTGCCCTCCCTTCTGCACTTGTATGCAGATGCATGAGGTCCATCACAAAAAAATACAGCGAACTGAGAAAGGATGTCAGGGACTCCAACGAGAGCCAGAAGGAGAAGGCCGTCAAGGTTAGCAAAAGTACAATATGGAACTACATGCTTACAGGGAACACCACATCAAAGAAACTTCTGCTGCTGAACAAGACACATCCACATGTGAAGCAGGTCATGGACATCTGCATTCGATTTTGCGACATGATACACGGCAAGGATGGTGCACCAGATGTCTACACTTGGATAAAGGAAGCCGAAGCATGTCAGTATAGCAAAATCTATTCCTTTGCGCAGTATATCAAGAAGGATGCCAAGGCAGTGGAGCAAGCTTATCTGACCAACTTCTCAAATGCCCTGCTGGAAGGTAACGTGAACAGAGGAAAGGCGATCAAAAGGAGCATGTACAACAGGGCGGGCATAGCGACATTAAGAGCGAAGATGATCTATCAAGGAAGGCCACAAGCACTCAAATTTTGCACCTAAATTGGTGAAGGACCTATAACCTCTATATACGCGTACGTGTATATTAAGGAGTTTTAGAGAAAAAAATGGCATAAATGCCCTAAAGGCTTATAACAAAAAGAACTTCAAATAGTTGCAAGGTGACTTTTTTGAATATCAAATGCCCTTAAAAATGCCCTTTTAAATCAGTAATTCTACCGCAGAATGTATATAACCAGTTGCAAATAAACATATTGTGCAATATTTCTTTAACTTGTAGTTTAACAATAGGTCTTTTATGCAAGAGACTTGTCATTACGAGCAAAGCGGCTTTTGCTGGTCTTTCCATTCTATTTCCCGCCTTGGGGCGGGGCTATGTGTGGGTCTTGTATGGCTAGGTGTGGTCTTATAGAGTAATTTTTCTTCCTTATATGCGCAAACAATATAACATAAAAGCATTTTTTTAACAGAAATTTTGTATTCTCAATATTTTTTTTGTATTTTTGCCGCGCAATATGATAAGTTCTTTGACCATCGAAAATATATCTAACAAATATATTCTTTTTAATTAACTTTATTTATTAACTAAAACAACGAAATGATGAAAAAGTTCTATCTTTTTCTGCTGACCATGATGGTTAGCGCTGTTTCAGCGTTTGCGGCTGCGAAGCCTACTCCCAACTTCTCTGCTATCGAGAGCGGAAAGGAGTACTATCTCTACAACGTAGAGTACGGTGGCTTCCTTGTAGGTGCAAACGAATGGGGCACTCGTGCTTCTGTCTCTCAGGACAAAGGCATGAAGAATGTCATCGAAGCTGTTACTGATGGCGTCTATCGTTTGGGCGCTTTTAGCATCGACGGTGACGAAAGCGTGTGGATCGATGGTAGCCGTGACGGTAACAAGACGTTTACCTTCACTGCTGGTGCTGGTAACACCTACACTATCGGTACTACAAAGTATGAGGGTACCATCCTGACTTGGACTGGTGACGAGGCTAACACTCGTGTTAACTTCACCGCCTCTACCGAGAACGGTACCTGGGGTGCTGTGACTCAGGCCGACTATGATGCTTACTTCGCTGCTGTAAAGGAGTGGAAGAAGTCAGAGATCGGTATTCTTGAGGTTACTAATGAGATTACCTCTGATGTAGATGATCTCGATGGTAAGACTGTTGTCATCTCTATTGATGGCAAGGTTCTTGCTTGTATCGGCGAAGCTCATGACATGGCTTCTAAGGTTCTGTCTGAGCTCGAGGGTTCAAACACCGAGTATTTCTACTCTAAGCTGGCTAAGGTGACCGTTGATGGCGCCGAGTATTTCACCATTCAGATGCTCAATTCTGCTGGTGCCAACTTCACAAAGTGGGGTAACCAGGGTTATGCTAATTTCCAGCCTGTCGGCACCGGCAATATCATGTTTGCGCTTGGCCTTGACAAGGATGGTGCACGTATTTGGGGACAGGATGCTGCAAATCATGGCATCTGGACTATTACAAAGGAGGCTGATGGCTACTACATCCAGAATGTAGGTCGTCAGACTTACTGGAATCCCAACAAGGCTGATGCTCTTACTGCTGACCCTGTTCTCGTAAAGCTTTATGAGAAGGCTGAATTGGTTAAGACTCCTGCTGGTTGGGACGGTGAGACCGTTACCACCTCTATCGATGGCACTGTTCTCGCTAACGCTGATGCTATCGAGGGTCTTTCTCTGACCTTCGAGGGTGCTAAGTCTATCGAGGCTGACGAAGAGGGTGGCTATCTGATGCTTGTTGCTGACGAGGATGGCTCTGAGATCCTGAAGGTCTGGGGTGCTTGTTTCGGTGGCGATGCTGTTGTTGATGGCTCTACCGTTACTCTGAACAAATGGGTTAACCTCAGTGACGTTTATCCTGGTGGTGCTTCACCCTATGCTGACGCTGTCAAGAAGGCTCGCAAGGTTCGTAAGGCTGTAGCCGAGGATTCATGGTACATCCAGGACTTCGGTGCATTCATCATCGATGGCGAGGCTGTAACTCTTGATGATATCGCTGTAGCTCACGAGGCTGTTCCCGTTCCCTTCATGGCTACTTCTGTATCTAACAATGGTGTAGAAGGCAGCCTTATGGCAGCTGTTGAGGCTAGCGAGGCTGGTGTGTCTAAGACCTTCGTCCTGAAGGCTAACGGCAAGACTCTGGCTAAGGGTACTGCTGCTGCTACCCTCGCAATCTTCGAGGATGCTGAGGCTGACTTCGGTGCTGCTACTGTTGCTATCACCGAGGAAGGTGCCGAGATCAGCTTCGACGCAGCTGGCAAGGATATGTTCACCGCTCCCGGTACTTATGTTTTGTCTATTCCCGAGGGTGTTGTAGTTGACGAGGAGGGTAACCCCAACGCAGCTCTGACTCTCAAGTGGGTTGTTATCCAGAAGGATCCCGAACCCGCTCTTGCTGACGGTAACTACTACATCCAGAACGTTGCCAGCGGTCTCTTCATGGCTGGTAACAACTCATGGGGTACTCAGGCTTCTGCTGTTAAAACAGGTGATGAGTTCTATGTAACTCTCAAGGATGGTGTATACACTTTGATTGGTACTGCTCTTGAGTCTGCCAACAAGACTCTTGGTTACAACCTCTATGTTGATACCAACACTAGTCAGAACGGTAACACTTGGACTATTGCTCCCGTAGAGGGCGAGGACGGTGTCTTCACCATCTATGGTAAGGGTAAGAAGGACAAGATGGAAGACGCATTTGACGGCTATATCGCTCAGAGCGCTACTGCCGGTGATGTAACTGGTTTCATTCTCGAGGGCGTATCAGAGGTGACTGACGCTGCTAAGTGGCGCTTCGTGACCAAGGCTGAGCTCGTCAATGGCATCAAGGCTGGTGACGATGTTTCATTCCTTCTGGACAACCCCGGCTTCACTCGTAACCATGCAACTGCAAGTTGGATTGTTGATGAGGGCTGCACCCACAAGAACCTTAAGGGTGGTGCTAACAACAACATGTGTGCTGAGTCATACCACTCAATCTTCAACATCCACCAGACTATCACTGGTGCACCCAACGGTACCTATAGCCTGACTGCTCAGGGCTTCTACCGTCAGGATGGCGAGGATGCTGAGAACCTCCCCGTATTCTATGCAAACGATAATGAGGTTGTATTCCCCGTGAAGACTGGCGCTGAGAATAGCATGGCTGATGCTTCTGGCTCATTCACTGCTGGTCTCTACACCATCGATCCCATCACCTTCGAGGTTACTGATGGTACCATCACTGTCGGTGTGAAGAACGAGGCAAATGCTAACCTGTGGTGTATCTGGGATAACTTCCAGCTGACCTACCTCGGTGCCGCTGCTGCTGCACCTGAAGTAGCTATTGTTGAGGGTGAGGGTACCTACACTGTTACCTCTACCTCTGAGACTGCTGCTCTCTACTACCTCTGCAAGCCCATGTCATGGCTTGATGATGGCGAGACTCCCGAGTCTTGTCTGCAGAATGAAATTGAGGGTATGGGTAGCATGATTTCAAGTGAGGAAGAGTGGGAGCTGTACGGCCACATGGGTATGCAGCCCGCTCCCAAGACCTTCACTGTTGCTGACTACCAGGAGATGTACGCTGGCGAGGATATGTTCCTCATTGCTGCCAACGTAGGTTGGGATGGTGAGAAGCTCGCTGTTATCTCTAACATCGAGAAGGTTAACTTCACCGTTCCCGCTCCCGTTGCTGAGATCGAGGGCGAGCCCTTTGACATCTCTTGGGCAGGCATGCCTACTCCCGACGATGCCGTTCGCACCTTCAACTTCGACGGTCAGTGGCAGGCTATCGAGCCCAACATCCGCAACTTCGATCCCGCTGATGACAAGCAGATTGTCGTTAAGTTCGCTGAGCCTCTGTCAGTAGGCTACAATGTTCCCTTCAAGACCGCTTCTGGTGCTCAGGAGTGGAATGCTTGTGGCGGCGACCAGACCG
>JAGHTW010000205.1 GCA_018065145.1 Candidatus Prevotella equi | reverse complement strand
GAACCCTTATAGTGGCAGGTAACGATGCTGCGTGGTGTAACGCCTCCTTTACCTTCACCTTGTTGCAATACTTTATACAACACTCCACCTCCTAAAGATTGAGTTCCTTCCTGAGTTGAAAGATTCTGCAAGTATTGTTCGTTCTTGATTTTATATTCTTCTTTTCTGCTCATTGTAAGTCAAAGTAACTATCTGATGAAGTGCATTGGTGTCCAATGCTCACGCGCAGGAGCGTCCGTTGTCTCTATGCCATGCATCTTCTTCAGTGTCCATGCCATATTGTTGGCAAGGGTGCGCATTGTCTGCATACCTTCGATATCCTGTGCAGATTGACCTTCCTCACGACCGTATGCTCTGTTCCAATACTGTGAACCTATAAGTGGCATGTTACACATCTGGAATGGCATCAGGAGTGTCTGGAACGCTGCTGATGCACCACCTCTACGGCAAACAGCAACGGCAGCCGCTGGCTTGCCCTGGAAGTTTGCACCTCCGGCATAGAGCATTCTCTGTTGCAGACAAAGGAGCTGACCTGATGGCTGTCCCCAATATACTGGTGAACCAAGTACAATAGCGTCGCACTCTGCCATTTTAGCTATTACCTCGTTTGTAATATCCTGGTCACCAAAGACGCAACGGTTGTCACCATTGTTCTTACATGCTCCACAAGCAATACAACCACGTACAGCCTTGTTGCCTATCCACATTATTTCACTTTCTACATCCAACTTGTTGAGTTGCTGAGCAATCTCGTTAAGTGCTGTGTAGGTATTGCCCTTCTGACGTGGGCTACCGTTTATGAGTAATACTTTCATAATTATTTTTATTTTATAAATTGTACTCTATTTGTCAACTTTATTGTTAATCTTCATCGTCGAATAATCTACCGTCAATGTAAAGAATAGAAGGAAGAGAAATTTTCTTGCCGTCTGTCATTACGATGTTCTGCTCATAGTCATCTATAACTCTCATATTACCTGTGTATGTCTCATAAGAGCCTCCTGACTTTTTCTCGTCTGGTTGAAAGAATGTTATCGTTACATCTGGCGTATCTTTGAGATGGTCTCGAAGAATAGCGAGTTTTCTGTTCAGAATCTCATTATTCTCATCACCCAGTTCTATTTGTCTATCAGTCAATCGTGCAGTCTCACGAATGGCAGCATCATGACCAGTCAAAGCTGCGAATGGTGCAAACTGGGCCGCACGCTGATACATGGTCATCTGAGGGTGAACCTTAGAGACATGATGTGGCAGGTTAATTATGTCATCATATTCATGTGTCATGCCTTGTGTCCTCCTATCTGTGCGTTACGTTCCTTGGCTGTTGCACCATCAGCGAAGTTCAATCCAGTCAGCAAGGCATTCTTGCCAAACTGCTTTTTAATTTTGAGTATAGCCTCCTGTATCTTACGTTCCTTGGCAAGAGCGGCATCTTCCTCTGCTTTCTTCTTCTCCAAGGCGTCATAATCGGTGAAGAGGTCAAGCTGTAAAGGTTCTTTCCGTTGACTCTTTGCCTTTTCTTCGCTTATTACATGGTTTGTCGTGAGATTCAATCGTCTTACAAGCAAATCAGGGTTCACGATTCTATCGTAAAGTTCCATGACTGCATCCCTTATCTTCTTTCTTGACGAAGAATGATTGTCAAGATTTGCTGGGCCATGTGCATGTTTCGGAATTTGTCTGCCATAATAATCTGTTGTTACAGCACCATTATATTTTGCTGCAATGACAGGATTGGTAAGGCTCTCAATGTCATAACCGACCGTTAACACCAACTGATCCGTCACCAAGTGCTTGTCAAGCAAGTCCAATGCTGCCGCCTCTGCCATCTCTTGCACTACGACACGTGCCTTCTGAAATGTGTATGGCTCTTGCAACACCTGTCCAGTACTCAGAGAATTGGTCTCAGGCTTGTATGCTTTGACGTAATCAATGGTGCATGGTTCATAGCCCCAGGCATGATCGATAAGAAGTTCTGCATTTATTCCGAAGAGACGATAGAGCAATGCCTCATTGTTTATGGAAGTACGGGCAATCTTACCCATCGTGTCTATGCCATATATAGACAGTTTCTCGGCAATACCTTTACCCACACGCCAGAACTTTGTCAGCGGACGATAATCCCACAGCGTCTGTCTGTATGTCATTTCATCAAGTTCAGCTATGCGCACTCCATCCTTATCAGCAGGGATGTGTTTTGCCACGATGTCCATGGCAATCTTGCACAGATACATGTTAGTGCCGATACCTGCTGTTGCTGTGATGCCTGTATTCTTCAATACGTCACGTATCATAGTCATGGCTAAGTCATGTGGAGTCATCTTGTAAGTGGCAAGATAATCGGTCACGTCCATGAATACCTCATCGATACTATACACATGGATGTCTTCAGGAGCGATGTATTTGAGGTAAATCTGATAAATCTGCGTGCTGTACTTGATATAGTAAGCCATCCTCGGCACGGCACGTATGAAGTCAACCTCCCAATCTGGATGCGCCTTCAACTCATTGTCGTTCCATGATTTACCTGTTAAGCGATACCCGAGTGCCTTCGAGCGACGCTCATAGTTCACCTCCCTTATCCTCTGTACTGCCTCAAAGAGTCTTGCACGTCCACCGATACCATACGCCTTCAGTGAAGGAGACACTGCCAGGCAGATTGTCTTCTCCGTCCTGCTCTCATCAGCAACCACGAGGTTGGTGGTAAGAGTGTCAAGGTTTCTCTCCACGCATTCCACGCTGGCAAAGAAACTCTTGAGGTCTATGGCTATGTATGTACGCTGCTTCTCTTGCATTGCTTGTTAGATAATTACTCCATGAGGTCACGCCATTCCTGTGACTATTTCTTTTGCTCTCTCATAATGCATGGCATACGGAAGATGAAGCTTGTCCTTCATAGAAGGGAATGACTCCATGAACGTACTATAGCACCAGGCAGCAAGTTCATAGCCAGTAATCTCACCTTCTTGTATCACAGGGATGTTGTACATTTTGTTGAGATCCATGCCTTGCTCACATACTACAGTAATAGTGAAAGCTATGCGTCGGATATCGCTCTTGCTCATATATGACATCTTGCGTAAAACCTCAGCCATTACGGAAATCATCCTTTCATCACTGGATAATTCCACGTTTGCAGATGACTCAAACTTTGTTTCGGTTTCTTCTGTTACAGCCTCAGTCGCAGTTGGTACTTTTGCATTGTCTAAAGGGTTGGTTTTCTTTGGCGGTTCAGGTGTCTGTATGATAGTGACATTCTCTATCATACCTAACATTTCCTCTTCACTGAAAAGGAAAGGTCCTTCATCTATCTGTTTCTTACGCTTTCTTGGTGCCATATTTAGGTTAGTTGTAGATTCTTAAAAATCGTTCTTACAGGATAGAACCTCACTGAAGCTGTCAACAATGAAGTTTGGTTGTGCAGTCATGAGTCTTTCCCTGTTATGATTGCCGTATGTCACGGCACATGTCCAGCAATGAGCCTTATTACCCATCTCTATGTCAAATGTAGTGTCACCGATGACCACAGTCTCATTTTCGCTGATTCCCAGTTTGTCAAGTATTCCAAGAACCATGTCTGGAGCAGGTTTTGGTGCATAGCCATCTGATGCGGAAACAAGCAGATCAAAGTAATCAAGAACACCATGACGCTTCATTATCTCCGTCAATGATACCTTGTTCCTCGATGTAGCAATAGCAAGTCGTTTACCTTGTTTGTGAAGCTCAATCAGTGTTTCCTTTACCTCTGAGAATAGTTCTATCTGCGACATTGCTATATCAGGGAATATACGTCTGTAAGTCGCACACAATTCGGTAACATCACCTTCTTCAGTAATACCTAATCCACGCATACAACCATTAAGAGTCAATCCTATTACCCCTTTTATGTTTTCTACAGAAGGAATCTCTCTGCCATGCAGACGGAATGTTTCCTGCATGGTAGCAACGATGCCACCTATTGTGTCGGCAACAGTACCGTCAAAGTCGAATATGTAATTTTTAATCATCTTCATCATCTTCATCATTTCTTCTTAGGTTTCTCCCATTCACCCATATAACCTCATTCCTTTTATGCAATTCCCAATAATTGAATTTCAAATATGAGTGTTGAGTAGCCTGGAATATCTGCATCCGAGCGTTTGCCATAACCTTTCTGCCAAGGAATGTAAACCTCCCAATGATCACCTACTTGCATCTTACAGAGTGCCATTTGAAAGCCTTCGATAAGGTCATTCACTCTGAATGCCTCTGGACAACCACGGTCAAAGGAGTTGTCAAACACCTTACCATTTATGAGTGAACCCTTATAGTGGCAGGTAACGATGCTGCGTGGTGTAACACCACCTTTACCTTCACCTTGTTGCAATACTTTATACAACACTCCACCTCCTAAAGATTGAGTTCCTTCCTGAGTTGAAAGATCCTGCAAGTATTGTTCGTGCTTGATTTTATATTCTTCTTTTCTGCTCATTGTAAGTCAAAGTAACTATCTGATGAAGTGCATTGGTGTCCATGGTTCACGCTCTGGAGCGTCAGCTGTCTCTATGTCATGCATCTTCTTCAGTGTCCATGCCATATTGTTGGCAAGGGTGCGCATTGTCTGCATACCCTCGATGTCTTGTGCCGACTGTCCTTCCTCACGTCCGTATGCAATGTTCCAATACTGTGAACCTATAAGTGGCATGTTACACATCTGGAATGGCATCTGGAGTGTCTGGAACGCTGCTGATGCACCACCTCTACGGCAAACAGCAACGGCAGCCGCTGGCTTGCCTTGGAAGTTTGCACCTCCGGCATAGAGTATTCTCTGTTGCAGACAAAGGAGCTGACCAGATGGCTGTCCCCAATATACAGGTGAACCGAGAATGATAGCATCACATTCTGCCATCTTAGCTATTACCTCGTTTGTAATATCCTGATCGCCAAAGACGCAACGGCTATCACCATTGTTCTTACATGCACCACAAGCGATGCAACCACGAACTGCCTTGTTGCCTATCCACATTATTTCACTTTCTATACCTTGCTTCTGAAGCTGCTGAGCAATTTCATTAAGACATGTGTATGTATTGCCCTTCTGACGTGGGCTTCCGTTGATAAGTAATACCTTCATTGTTATCTTTATTTTTAGTTTATCCAATAAGTTTGAGTATCTGTTTATCTGTTGCATGAGGAAGAAGACTTCTCAGATGATCGTATATCCTTTGGAATGACTCTTCTGGAGTTCTTTCACAAGTGCAAGCCTCCTTGCCGTAAAGTTCTTCTGGAGTATTGAGCAATGACCATCCCCAACCATATTCATTGTTATGTTTGTCAACTGGATATACGAAGTCTTCTGTAACGATGTATGTAGCCATTTGAAGACGTGTAAGATAGCTATCAAATTTTGATCTCATACCCTTACCGTTGAATCCACATGCTGCACGGAGCTCACGTGTTATCAGGCTACCAGTTGTCTGCAAAGTTGCAAGGATTGCGCCTTCTATGCTATCATCATCAGGACGTGGGTATTTGCTCCTTCGGTAATTGCAGAAATCTGCCCACCAATCTTTTGTTATGTAGCCAGCCTTCTTGTTGAAGAACTTACCATACATGCAAGGCATTTCTGTAACTATCTGTCCTTTCCATTTCCACATTGGCCAATCCCAACCTCCTTCAGGAAATGTCACATAGCCACAATCATCTGCAACAACGGCATCAGCAGAAAAGCCACTGATACCACTGTCAAGAAGTGGAAGGAAACCTACCTTGTCGATAAGTTCCATCATACCTGTAGCTGAATATATCTCAGGGAATGTCATATTGTTAGTATTTCCAGTAAACATAAACAAGCAGGGCAAACTGCAATAAGAATATCACAGGCACACCTAATTTGAACTATAGTTATAGCATTTTCTCCAATTGTTCAACCGCATTAAAAATGTCTTCAGCAAAGCAGGAATGATGGAGCAAGAAGTCTGTTCGTCCTTTGGAGATTAGGTCGTACAACTCGCCATCCATCTGACTAACATAATCCTCGATGGCATATTCTATATCATCCTTTTGCCAGTCAAGCATTGAGTATTGATATACACGCTGCTTCTGGTGAAAGAATGCGTATGCCGACTCTATGGCAAACTTACTTATCATATCCTACAGGTCTGAATTGAAGTTGATCCTCTGCAAATACATAGTCATGCTGGAGGAGGTAGGCTTTTACCTCTTCCGGCTCACGGTTGAATGAGTAGCACAGCGATTCGAGAGAGTCAAACTCCTCGTCACGAAGGAGCATGT
>JAGHTW010000062.1 GCA_018065145.1 Candidatus Prevotella equi | reverse complement strand
GCAACAAAGCAGCCAACAAGGTTTCAGGCAACATCTACATCGGTAATGGTAGGAAGTTCATGGTAAAGTAACTCATAAAACTTCTGTAACAACCCATCCGTCGCAGAGTATCTTCGCGTCGTATTCCTAACCATAAAAGCCATTTTCGTATGAAGAACAGTGCTCTTTACATGCAGCAACTGCGAAGCCTTCTCCTCATGGAATATGAGGCGGAGAAGGAGGAGTTCCGTGTGCAGTCGGAGAAGATGAGCATCGAACGCAAGAAGCGGAGAGGCATCTGCTGGTATCCGGTGAAGACGGGACGCTCATACTACAACTCCCTGAACCAGCTTGTCGTGGAGATCCACAACAATGCGAAGGAGGTGGCGGCAGACGGAAACCCCATTGACGACGATACGGAGGACACACTCTTCGAATACGGCAAGCCGGTGCAGTTCTTCGTGCCGCTGAAGGAGGGCAAGGTGAAATATGTCTCCTGTCAGTCAACCATCAGTTTCGTAGATGGAGACAGGATGGTTGTCAGCGTGCCTTCATCGCAGCACGTCCTTGAATTAGAAAGACTTACGGACGAGGGTCTCGGCGTGCAACTATACTTTGACGAGACAAGCTACAAGACGATGCTGCATGCCCTCGACGATGTGACAAACGGCAAGGGCCACCGTCTGACGGAGCTCCGCGAGATCTTCGCCGGCAATCAGGCTCCAAGGAAACTCACCATGCAGCCGATGTCGTTCCCATGGCTCAACAAGACGCAGGAAAAAGCAGTCAACGAGGTGCTATGGGCAAAGGATGTCGCTATCGTACATGGTCCTCCCGGCACCGGAAAGACCACGACCCTCGTGGAGGCTATCTACGAGACACTGCGACGGGAGACGCAGGTTCTGGTGTGTGCGCAGAGCAACATGGCGGTAGATTGGATCTCAGAGAAACTCGTTGACCACGGAGTGCCTGTATTGCGCATCGGCAATCCATCGCGCGTCAACGACAAGATGCTGTCGTTCACATACGAGAGGCAGTTTGAGTCGCATCCTGACTACCCGGAGCTATGGGCTGTGCGCAAGAGCATCCGTCAGGTGCATGCCGACCGTAAGAAGGGTGAGAAGACACACCAGAAGATAGCACGACTGCGCGAACGGGCTCAGGAGCTGGAGATGCGCATCAACCAGAGCCTCTTCTCCGATGCGAGGGTGATAGCATGTACACTCGTCGGTGCAGCAAACAAGATCCTCGTCGGACAGAAATACTCTACCCTCTTCATCGACGAAGCCGCACAGGCACTCGAACCGGCATGCTGGATAGCCATCCGAAAGGCAGGCAGGGTGGTGCTTGCCGGTGACCACCAGCAGCTGCCACCGACCATAAAATGCTTCGAGGCAATGAAGCAGGGACTTGGCAAGACACTGATGGAGCGCATCGTGGAGAACCAGCCCTCTGCCGTAACGCTCCTCGGAGTGCAATACCGTATGAACGAGGCGATTATGAAGTTCTCGTCTGACTGGTTCTACGACGGCAAGCTGCTGTCGGATGCCAGTGTGCAGCATCGTTCCGTACTCGACTACGAGAAGCCGATAGTATGGATCAACAGCGATGAGCCGGAGCAGTTTGTAGGCGAGAGCCATGGACGTATCAACAAGGCAGAGGCTGAACTTCTGCTGCTGCACCTGCAGGGCTATATAAATAAGATAGGTGTCAGCCGATTCCTTGAGGAGAACATCGACGTGGGCATCATCTCGCCATACCGTGTGCAGACGCAGTACATACGTCAGCAGATACGACGCAGGGAGGAGTTCCGAAAGGTGCGCCACCTCATCTCCGTAAACACCGTCGATGGCTTTCAGGGACAGGAGCGCGACATCATACTCATCTCACTCGTCCGCAGCAATGAGCACGGACAGATAGGATTCCTCTCCGACCTCCGCCGCATGAACGTGGCAATGACCAGAGCACGCATGAAGCTGCTAATCTTCGGCAATGCCAACACCCTCGCCCACTCCGCTTTCTACAAGAAACTACTGTCGTACATAGAGACGGTGTGAACGGTTTTGAGGTTGATGGTTTTGCGGTTTTACGGTTCTACGGTTGATGGTTTTGCGGTTGATTGGTTAGTAAACAGTTGATATAAGTTAAAATTCTTTAACACAAAGCAATGTTTTAGGTAAATTCCTTTGTCAACTCACGAAAAATTAGTAATTTTGCACTCGCTTTTGCTCACGCTCGTGAGCCAGCTACGCTGACACTCACTAAAAACTCATGCGAGCCAAAGTTTGCAGTCGCAAATTAAAGTATTAACTCCGCGCGCCTATCTTCGGCGTTGCATAAAACAAGAAAAAAAGAAATGAAAAAAGATCTTCATCCAGAAAATTATCGTCCTGTAGTATTCAAGGATATGTCTAACGGCGATATGTTCCTCACACGTTCTACCTGCAAGACAAACGACACAGTAGAGTTCGAGGGCGAGACATACCCAGTAGTAAAGGTCGAAATCTCAAGCACATCTCACCCATTCTACACAGGTAAGAGCAAGCTCGTTGATACAGCAGGTCGCGTTGACCGCTTCATGAACCGCTACGGTAACCTTAAGAAGTAATTCTTAGGTAACTAAAAAATACCTTAAGAAGTAAGAGCTGTACAGTCGTACAACCATAGCATTAGCGCAAGCATTTGTAGTTGCATATACAGATGTTTGCGCTATTTTTTTGTCTTTTTACGAAAAACATTTGGTGAATTAAAATAAAGTTAGTAAATTTGCAAAATTACATATCTAAACTATAAAATCAACTAAATAACTTAAAACAAGCTTTTATGAAAAACATTTCATTAGACATCACAAAGGCGCAGCAGTTTCTTCCTGCAGGCGCGGTAATGGCACTCAAGGACAAAGTGGCAGCAGCTCAGAAGGGACTTGAAGAAGGTACTGTACCAGGCAATGACTTCCTTGGCTGGCTTCACCTTCCATCATCTATCACACCAGAGTTTATTGCAGAGGTAAAGGCAGTAGCAGACGTGCTTCGTAAGAACTCTGAGGTTGTCGTTGTTGCCGGTATCGGTGGTTCATACCTTGGACCACGCGCAGTCATTGAGGGTATCAACAATACATTCTCTTGGCTCATTCAGGACAAGGCAAACCCACAGGTTGTCTTTGCGGGTAACAACATCGGTGAGGACTATCTTGCTGAATTGACAGAGTATCTCAAGACAAAGACATTCTCTATCATCAATATATCAAAGTCAGGTACAACAACAGAGACAGCTCTTACATTCCGTCTTCTCAAGACACAGTTGGAGCAGCAGGTAGGTAAGGAAAAGGCAAAAGACCTTATCGTTGCTGTTACTGATGCAAAGAAGGGTGCTGCACGCACATGCGCAGACAAGGAAGGCTACAAGACATTCGTAATTCCTGACAATGTCGGCGGTCGTTTCTCTGTACTCACTCCAGTAGGTCTGTTGCCTATTGCTTGTGCAGGTATCGATATTGCACAGCTCGTTGCTGGTGCTCAGGCAATGGAGAAGGCATGTGGCGTAGATGTTCCATTCGAGGAGAATCCTGCTGCTATCTATGCTGCAGTGCGTAATGCTCTCTATCAGAATGGTAAGAAGATTGAGATACTGATGAACTACCAGCCTAAGCTGCATTATTATATGGAGTGGTGGAAGCAGCTCTTCGGTGAGTCAGAGGGTAAGGACGGCAAGGGCATCTATCCTGCTTCATGTGACTTCACTACAGACCTTCACTCTATGGGTCAGTGGATTCAGGAAGGCGAGCGCACAATCTTCGAGACATGTATCTCTGTTGAGAATCCAGAGAAGAAGCTTCTCTTCCCATACGATGAGGAGAACCTCGACGGTCTTAACTTCCTTGCAGGCAAGCGCGTTGACGAGGTGAACAAGATGGCAGAGCTCGGCACACGTCTCGCACACGTTGACGGTGGTGTACCAAACATCCTCATCTCTATC
This sequence comes from Candidatus Prevotella equi, assembly GCA_018065145.1. GTDB lineage: Bacteria > Bacteroidota > Bacteroidia > Bacteroidales > Bacteroidaceae > Prevotella > Prevotella equi. Next base: position 42,172 of record JAGHTW010000062.1, on the reverse strand, counting down.
GAGCGTCTTGACGCATACAACTACGGACAGCTCATCTACTTCTTCGAGATAGCATGTGGTATCAGCGGTCAGCTCCTTGAAGTCAACGCCTTCAATCAGCCAGGTGTAGAGGCATACAAGAAGAATATGTTTGCACTCCTTGAGAAGCCAGGATATGAGGCAGAGACAGCTGCTATCAAGGCACGCCTCGCTGCTGAGTAATTCATAATGCATAATGCATAATTCATAATGCATAATTCATAATGCATAATACAATAATGGCGCTTGAATGAGAAATTCAAGCGCCATTTCTTTATATCTATTTCTTTATATCGGTCACCCATGTAACCGTGTAACCGTTTGTAACCATTGTCACTTCAGTTTCGGTTTCAGTTCGTCAGGAGAATCATTTGTAAACATATTCACCTCGCCAGCCACCTTAGTGAAGAGATCGGCAATGCGAGCCTGGTCGATAGTCCATTTAGGTTGGAATTTATCATCCTGCTGCATGTATCCTAAGATACAACTGCGGAGATTTGATGCCACAAGGCGATGCTCAAGGTCTTTCGATAGATCCATAGTAGTCATCATCAGTCTGCCTTTACCCACACGAGCCTCGAAGAGCATACCAATCTTACGGCTCACGAACCATGTGTCGATACTCTGCACGATAGGTTGGAAGTCCTTAGGGAAGTCAGTAAACTGCATCACAGGAGCATTGTTGACAAGCTCCCACCACTGCAGGTCGCTGTGAGAGTCCGTAGGGAAAGTACTAAAGACCGGATGCTCCTGTTCAATGAATAGACCAGTCGTGTGCGGCGGACGCATCTTAAACCATGACGTATTCCAGAAGACCGGCAGGAACTGCTGCTTCACCTCCTTGCCGTATGTCGTTTTGCCGTGAGCAAGGATAAGTACCTTGCCACCCTTCTTCAGCACCTTCTGCGCCTGAGCATCCAGAGAGTCAGTTATGAAGATATCCTCATAGAACATAGACCCCTGTCGCTTACCCTGCTTTACCTTTGGTTCGCGAACCGTCACCGTGCCATCGCACACCTCAGGGTAAACCCAGAAGTTCCAATGGTTTCTGCCGACGGCATTCTTTTCCTCCTTATTATATATATATACCGTCAGAGAATATTTTCCTTCAGTCATGATATCGTGAAGCGGAACAGAGATACGTCCTATGTTTTGCAATCCACATTCCAGGCTCTGCATTGTGAAGTCACCCTGCGCCATCGGCAGAGAGCTTCCCTTCGGCATATTGCCGCTCTGCTCTTCCCTTACCTCCCAATGGATAGTAGCATCCTTTATGTCGCCACCCGAATACTGCGACACCTGTAAATCAGCCTCGAAGGTATCGCCGTTGCTGTAGGTAAACTTAGGAAACTTCGCCAGAGGCACAACTCTTGAGCAGAACTCACGGAACTCCGGCGCGGTGATATATCCCTTCTCGTCGTAGAACACATCAGTGACGCCCACCAGTGCCGTACCTTGTCCGGAATAGTCATTGAGAGACAGCATCTGGAAGCCAGCATACTTTGGAGTACGAAGGATACGCTCCGTCTCATACTTATAGCACAGCGCCTGCAGCTTTCCCGATGCAAGGAGGAAGTCCTTGCCGCGACTCTCCATGCCGTTATCCTTCAGGAGGTCACGGAAAATCTCAAAGTTGCCCGCCTTGTTCACGCCCTTGTACTTTCCTATCTCGTCAAAGTTAGGGAAAGCACACCACTGTCCCATCTCGTGCGTCACGAACGGTACAGTGATAGGAGTGCCTGGCATATCCTTGCCGTTGTATGTCGTTATCTTATCCTCGAAGTTTGCCATAGATTCAGGAGCGGAGCGAACCCATTCTGCAAGGCCTCTCGCGCCTGCCTTAACCGCAAACTCCGCCTTTGGCTGCCAAGCCCAACCGCCGCCTACGCTGAATCCTGGATAGATATGACGTGGGTCATAATCCTTTATCAGTTTGATATGTTCGTTGCACCACTTCACCCAGTTGCCGGCAGGCTCATTGCCGAAGGCGAAGAAGGTGAATGAAGGGTGATTGCCATATTCATCACATATACGCTGTGCCTCTTCGTACAGATATGTATCTATCGGCTCGTTACGTCCGAGCTTCACACCGTGGTTAGGCCATGAAGGACCTTCAGGCTGGATATATATTCCCACCATGTCAGCAGCGAGGAAGGCAGCCTCCGGTGGGCAATAAGAATGGAAACGCACATGGTTCAGTCCCCATTTCTTATGGGTCTCAAACAGCTTCACCCATGAGTCAAGGTCAGTAGGAGGATAGCCTGTCAGCGGGAACAAACAGTTTTCTACATTACCGCGCAACTGTATCTGTTTGCCATTGATGTAGAACATCTTGTCCCTTATCTCCATCTTCCTCATGCCGAAGTAAGTCTCCTTCACGAACGTCCTCGCAACCTTTCCATTTTCACCTTTCAATTTTCCACTTTTCAATTTTCCATTTTCAATTTTCAATTTGGTAGGTCTCACCTCCACTGTCAGTCTATACATCTGTGGACAGAACTCATCCCACAACAGCATATCGTCGCCCATATCCAGGGTCATCTCAAGCATTGTAGGCAATGTACTTGACAATCTTATGTTGACAGGCTTTGAGGCAACGATATGCCTTTTTGCCGTATTGAAAGACTCTGCGATAAGCGTTACCGTAGCATCCTCGTCGGCATTACCATCGAATTTCATCTTTACCTTCGCCGTCTTTGTATCCACGTCAGGATACACCTGAATGCTGGAGATATAGTTAGGCTTCTGTAATTCTATCTTACCAACGATGCCGTTCCAGCATCCCTGTGTCTGATCCGTTACAGAGTGCGAGTCAATACCCACCTTTACCGTCTGTGGGTCGTTATCCACACAGATGACTATCGTGTTTTCTCCAGGCTGTAATACATTGTACGTGTACCAACGATGAGGTACACACAAAGAATTCTCCTTGCTATCCACCGCAAGCGCCTTGCCGTTAATCCACACCTTCGTAGTGATATGCGGACGCTCAAGGAACAGCACCCAATAAGGGTCCAGTTTATCCTCCTGTATGTTTATCGTCTTCTTGTACCACGCCTTGCCCACATAGTGCTTCACCGGAGTGAGGCAGAACGGCAATTTGAAGTTATTCTCCTGGCGGTATTTCTCCATGTAAGGGTTGAAATAATAACTGGAGTCGTAGATGGAACACACCCATTTAGTGTTCACCGTAGGATTGTCGCCCAATCCATTCTCGGGCATGGAACCAGGCAGCTTCACTTTTCCCGTGAAAGACACCTCAGGCTTATACCATCCCTCTTTTTCTCCCACTCCATTGCGGTCAATCATAAACTCCCATTCACCACTCAGGTCAATGGACTGTTTGCCTATCAATCCAGCAGCCTCCGCCGTCAATGTCAATAGTGCAATTGTGAAAAATAAGAATAAACGTTTCATATTATGGTTTTATGGTTTTGCGGTTTAGTGTTTTTTGTGGTTTTGGGGCAAAGATAGTAAAATTATATGAGATATTCAAACTTTATTTGCAGAAAAGAAAAAAAACGTGTATCTTTGTAGCCAAAACACTAAAACCGAATACATCTTATGAAGAAGTTACTAGCAATCACCGCCATTGCTTTGTCCTCTATTGCTACCTCTGTGGCACAGGAGGTGAACGATGTCAATACCCCGCTTCACCTTATGAATCCCGTATATCAATACGGTTATGGCATACCTGCTCAGGAAGACGTAAAATCAACGATAGACAGGGTTATGACATTCCTCGAAGGCGCTATGCCTGCCGAGACCGTTGGTGATAAGTTAAAGACCGGAACTCTTCGTCTTACATCCTATGAGATAGGCGTCCTCTACTGCGCTGTTCAGGAGGCAGCAAAGGTGACGGGTGATGAGCGATACAGTAAATTTGCCGCAGACCGTCTCGGACTCATAGCAAAGATAGAACCTACGAGTTACAAGCGACTCAGCAAGGACATGAAGTTTGACGATCAGATGCGTAAAGTTTGTTTCCCTACCGCCCTTGACGATGCTGGCGCCATGTGTACAGGCTTCATACGCTATCAGATAAAAAAACAAGCAGATAAACAATCAAACACCCAAATCACCAAGATTATCGAGCGTTACATAGAGCACGTCTATAGGAAGCAATACCGTTTGCAGGACGGCACCCTCGCGCGCATACGTCCGCATTATAATACGGTGTGGCTCGACGATATGTATATGGGCATCCCTTGTCTGGCATGGTATGGCAAGCTGACGGGCAATACAGAGTATTACGACGAGGCAATACGCCAGATACGTCTCTTCCGCGATAAGATGGCAGTGCCACAGAGCGTTATGAGTGGTCAGGAACAGGCTATCCTTTTCCGTCACGGTTGGGTAGAAGAGATGACGCCACATCCGTTTTTCCCTTGGGGCAGAGCCAACGGCTGGGCTATCCTCACCATGTGTGAAGTCCTCGATGTCCTCCCTGCCGACTATCCTGGTCGCAATGAGATACTCACCCTTCTGCGTCAGCATGTGGCAGGACTCACTGCCGTTCAGGACAAGAGCGGCTTCTGGCATCAGTTGCTCAACGACAACACCACATATCTTGAAACGTCGGCAACAGCCATATACACCTACTGTTTAGCACACGCCATCAACGAGGGATGGATTGACAATCTCGCCTATGGCGCTCAGGCACTCCTTGCATGGCATGCCGTCAGCAGTCAGGTAAATGCTAAGGGACAGGTAGAGAACACCTGTGTAGGTTCCGGCATGGGCTTCGACCCAGCCTTCTATGCTTGTCGTCCTGTTCATGTCATGGCGGCACATGGCTACGGACCAGTCATCTGGGCTGGCGGTGAGATAATACGAATGCTACAGAAGACACATCCAAAGATGAACGACTCCGCCGTGCAGTTCTATGCCACACCACAGAAAACCAACGAACCAATATTCTCCGAACAGCGCGAAGGCGTAGAGGACGAGAAAGTCCTTTGGTAACCTAAGAAAGAAAAAATCATCACATAACAAAAATACCATAACATCATGACACGTAAGATAATCATCTCAACCCTTCTCCTCTTGTTATCCGTAGTAGGAGCATCCGCACAGAAAATCTCTGTCTCTATCCTTGGCGACTCCTATTCCACCTTCGCTGACTACGTAGAGCCTGATACCAATCTGGTTTGGTATCCTGCACAGAAGAATGACGTTCGCCGTGTAGAGGACACATGGTGGCACCAACTCATCACCGATATGGGATGGAAGCTATGCAAGAACAACTCCTATTCCGGTTCTACGATATGCTACCGTGGTTACAATGCCGAGGACTATCGTCTTCGTTCCTTTGAGAATCGTGCCGATGACCTCGGCAATCCAGATATCATCTTCATCTTCGGTGGTACCAACGACTCATGGAGCGGTGCACGTGTAGGTGATAATGATTCAAAAGACCTCTACACCTATCGTCCTGCTCTCAATAAGATGCTGGGCTATATGGTCAAGCGATATATCAACGTAAAGATATACTTCATTCTCAACAGCGAACTCCGTCAGGACATCAACGAAGCCACTTTGGAGTTATGCAAACTCCATGGTGTTCCTGTCATCCAGCTTCATGACATAGACAAACAGATGGGCCATCCATCAGTAAAAGGTATGAAGTCAATCGCTCAACAAATAAAACAATACTTAAAGTAATGTACTATTTCTTTTTTATATGCTGTGTGTCAGCCATGGGCGGTTTGCTTTTTGGCTATGATTGGGTAGTAATCGGCGGTGCCAAGCCTTTTTACGAGTCTTTCTTCTCTATTGCTGACGATCCTGTCATGCAAGGCTTAGCCATGACGACAGCTCTTATAGGTTGTCTTGTCGGCGCAATGGTAGCCGGCAGTGCTGCCGACCGTTACGGCCGTAAGCCATTGCTCATCACGGCGGCAATACTCTTTACCATCAGTGCCGTTGCCACAGGTCTCTTCAATGACTTTACACTTTTCAACATTGCACGTTTCGTGGGCGGTGTAGGCATTGGCGTTGCCAGTGCGTTGTCACCGATGTATATTGCCGAAGTCTCTCCGGCAAACATTCGTGGACGCATGGTAAGCCTCAACCAGATGACCATTGTCTTAGGCATCCTCTCTGCTCAGATTGTCAATATGCTCATAGGCCAAGGAGTAACGTCGGATTGGGGCACGCAATGGGCCTGGAGATGGATGTTTTGGGCTGAGACGATACCTGCAGGACTATTCCTTATCCTGAGTTTCTTTATACCAGAGAGCCCTGTTTTCTTGAAAATGAAAAATGAAAAATTAAAAATGAATAATTGTGCGGCGCCAGCCAATTTTCAATTTTCCATTTTCAACTTTCCATTTGACAAACTCTTAGCCTTAGGCATCTTCATTGCCGTCTTCCAACAGTGGTGTGGCACTAATGTCATCTTCAACTATGCCGAAGAGATATTCACCGCAGCAGGCTTTGACGTTGACGGTATGTTTATCAACATTGTCATCACGGGTATAGCCAACGTACTGTTCACCTTTGCAGCCCTTTACACGATAGAGAAATGGGGCCGTCGTGCCCTCATGCTCATCGGTGCAGGCGGACTGTCAGCCATATACCTCATCCTTGGCACCTGTTACTATATTCATGTCACGGGAGTTCTCATGGTCATCCTTGTCGTTGCTGCTATATCGTGCTACGCCATGACACTGGGTCCGGTAACATGGGTATTGCTCGCAGAAATATTCCCTAACCGCATCCGAGGTGTGGCAATGGCAATATGTACCTTCGCACTGTGGACAGGATGCTGCACACTGACATTCTCGTTTCCTATCATGAATACGGCGCTCGGCAGCTACGGCTCATTCTGGATATACAGCGCTATATGCGCCATAGCCTTCATTGTCCTCTACCGCAATTGCCCAGAGACAAAGGGAAAAGAACTGGAGGACTAAAAGAGACCCACCCCGTCCCTCCCTGTGAGGGAGGGAGGGTTATGCGGGCATTATTATAGGCTCTTTTTATACTGCGCCTACCCCTCCCTCACAGGGAGGGCTGGGGTGGGTCTATTTACTAATTTTTAATATATTGCAATGACAAAAGCTTGGAAAGAAGACATCGTCATTCCCACATACGAATGCGGTGCATACGAAAAGACACCAATATTTCTTGAGAACCGTGTTTATCAAGGTTCCAGTGGTGTTGTGTATCCATATCCTGTTATAGAAAAGATAGCAGACACAAAAACCGATCATACATACCACGCAGTATGGATGGAGAACGAATATATCAAAGTGATGATTCTGCCCGAGCTGGGCGGACGCATACAGATGGCGTATGACAAGATACGCCAGCGCCACTTTGTCTATTACAACAATGTCATCAAGCCAGCCCTCGTTGGTCTTGCCGGACCATGGATTAGTGGAGGCATAGAGTTCAACTGGCCGCAGCACCATCGCCCTTCCACCTTCCTTCCTGTTGATTCCACCATCGTGGAGAACAAGGACGGCAGCGTCACGGTGTGGGTAAACGAGCACGAACGCATGTTCGGACAGAAAGGCATGGCAGGATTCACACTGCGTCCCGGCTGTGCATACCTTGAGATAGAGGGAAAGGTAAGCAATCAGTCACCATTGCCACAGACATTCCTGTGGTGGGCTAATCCTGCCGTACATGTCAACGATGACTACCGTAGCATCTTCCCACCAGACATCAATGCCGTCTTCGACCATGGCAAGCGTGCCGTCAGCACCTTCCCTATAGCAACGGGTACATACTACAAGATGGACTACTCTGCCGGTGTGGATATAGCAAACTACAAGAATATCAAGGTTCCTACCTCATACATGGGAGTCAATTCCAAGTACAACTTCGAGGGAGGATACGAAAACGACAGCAAGGCAGGAATGCTCCACGTAGCAAGCAACCACTTCTCACCAGGCAAGAAACAGTGGACATGGGGCAATGGAGACTTCGGACGAGCATGGGACCGTAACCTTACCGATAACGACGGACCATACATCGAACTCATGGCTGGCGTATATACCGAGAATCAGCCCGACTTCACATGGCTCATGCCTTACGAGGAGAAGCGTTTCAAACAATACTTCATGCCTTACTGCAATATGCCTGACGTGAAGAATGCCAGCAAGGACTTTGTCATGGACGTAGAGCCTATAGACAAGACACATGTCAAAATCCTCGTTTATGCTACCAGCAAACAAACCGTAACGCTTGACTGTGGCGATGTAAACGAAGATGTAACCGTGTCACCGGAAACCGTCACTGAGGTAATCATAGAGGTGGAGGACGCTTACTCAAAGACGCTTACCGTACAGTTGCTTGACGCTTCCGATACACCGCGTAATGGCAGCACACTCCTTTCCTTCACACCAGAGGACGATGAGATACGTAAGACACCTGATGCGGCAGAGGCAGCCCTGGCTCCTGAGGACACCAAGACCAACGAACAGCTATACCTCACCGGTCTGCATCTGGAACAGTACCGCCATGCCACATGGTCCGCACTCGACTATTACGACGAGGCACTGCGACGTGATCCAAAGGATGTGCGATGCAATAATCAGAAAGGACTATGGCTCATGCGTCGCGGACGTTTCGAAGAGGCATTGCCATATTTCCAGGCTGCCGTCAAGATACTACAGAAACGAAACCCTAACCCGTATGATGGCGAAGCAATATACAATCTCGCCCTCTGCAACTACTACCTCGGCAATTATGCCGTAGCCTACAAATGGTTCTGGAAGGCAAGCTGGAACAACGGCTGGGCATGTGCCGCATACCTCCATTGCGCCGTGATAAGCATGATGGAACAGCGATGGGAAGACGCCCTCGATGAAGCAGAGCGTGCCATATCATTCGGTACACACAACCATCGTGCCGTTGCCATCAAGGCAGCAGCACTGCGTATGCTCGGAGAGAAATCCAACGCCTTGGCAACGATAGAAGCAGAACTACAACAGGACCACTTCAATTTCGCATGCCTTTACGAACACTATCTCCTCACCGGGAACCCAACAGAGCTCGATACCCTCAAGGCTCTCATGCGTCACAGCGACTACAACTACGACATACTCGCCCTGCACTACGAATCCATGCTCTTTATCATGGAGGCATATCAGGTATGGGAGATGGCGCGTGAAGAACACGCCATGACCGCCATGAGCCATTTTCATCAGGACTACTGCATCGCCAAGGAAGGCATGAGTGAGGGAGAGACATGCCCGATGGGAATATACTTCCCTAACCGTCTTGAGGATATACCAGTGCTTCTCTGGCACACGGAGAACACCGCAAGCGCACGAGCACCATACCTCCTCGGATGCCTCTACTATGACAAACGACAGTATGACCTCGCTTCAAAATACTGGACCATCTCATCTGAGCGCAATGCGCAGTATCCAACAGTATGGCGTAACCTCGCTCTCTATTATTATAATAAGGAGAAAGATGCCGCAAAAGCACTCGGCTGCATGGAGAAGGCATACCATCTCGATGAGAATGATGCACGCATATTCATGGAGTACGATCAGTTGCTCAAGAAACTCGACCATCCCCTTGAGGAGCGTATCGCATTATACGACCAACACCCTGACGTTGTCATTCAGCGTGACGACCTCGTTCTCGAACACGCCACAATCCTCAATGCACTCGCACGATACCAAGAGGCAAAAGAGATAATAGACAATCGCATCTTCCATCCATGGGAAGGCGGAGAAGGAAAAGTCAGCGGACAGTATCAGCTTTGTCGCATAGAAATGGCAAAGGAAATGATACAAATGGAAAATAGTGAATTGAAATTGGAAAATGCTGTTTCCCTGCTCAACGAGAGTCTCGTCTTCCCCCACAACCTTGGTGAAGGAAAGCTCTACGGTTCTCAGGACAACGATATCTATTATTACCTCGGCCAGGCTTACGAGAAACTGTCACAGCAGGCAGATACTCCAGAGCAACAGGCACGTTACGAGCAGCAAGCCATCGAAAACTACCAACTCGGCACCGTAGGTCCTACAGAACCTGCTGCCGCACTATACTACAACGATGCCAAACCCGAGAAGATATACTATGCAGCACTCTGTTACCGCGCACTCGGTATGGAGGACAAGGCACGAGGACTATTCTACAAACTCATCAACTACGGTAAGCAGCATTACCACGACGAAGTGAAGATGGACTACTTCGCCGTATCACTCCCAGACCTCCTCGTTTGGGATGAAGACCTCAATGTCCGCAACCGCCGACACTGCGAGAACATGATAGCCCTCGGACAGGCGGGGATTAAAAAGTAAAAAGTAATAAGTAAAAATTAAAAAGTAAAAAGTATGATAACCACCCGTCGCCACAAAATTTTCAATTTTCAACTTTCAATTATCCATTTGTTATTTTTACTTTCCACCTCCGTCTTTGCGGCGGACAAGTGGTCATGGACCCCAACGTCCCTCACCCTCAACGACCGTCCTATCCTTCCCGTCATGGGAGAGATACACTTCTCGCGCGTGCCACAGCAAGAATGGCGCCATGAGATACAGAAGATGCGGGCAGGTGGCATCACCATACTCTCCACATACGTCTTCTGGATACACCACGAGCAAAAAGAAGGACAATGGGACTGGAGCGGAAAGCGTGACCTCCATGCCTTCCTGCAGATATGCAAGGAAGAGAACATGCCCGTCATACTGCGCATCGGACCATTCTGCCATGGCGAGGTAGTGCAGGGCGGATTCCCACTATGGCTCACCGACAAGGCAGCCAAAGACCCAAAGAACTACAAGCTGCGCTCTACGGCACCGGGATTCCTTGCCGCCACGCAACGCCTATACAGCAATATCTTCGCACAGACAAGCGATATGCTCCATAAGCATGGCGGTCCCGTCATAGGAGTGCAGATAGAAAACGAGTCACGAGGACCATGGCCATACCTCATGGCACTCAAGAACATGGCTGTAGCAATAGGTTTCGATACACCATACTACACACGTACGGGATGGCCTAAGCTCAACGGAAAAGAAGAATACGGCAAGCTGCTGCCCCTCTACGGCGACTATGCCGATGGCTTCTGGGACAGAAAGCTCACCGACATGCCGGGAGACTACCGCAACGCCTTCATCATGCGCGATGACCGCATGAGCCGCGTCATAGCAACAGAGACATTCACCGCCTCAGACCTCACCGCCACCGCCACCGACAACAAGGCAGGCACCTATCCATACCTCACCTGCGAACTCGGCGGAGGCATGATGCCCGCATATCACCGTCGAATAAACATGTCAGGCAACGAAGCCATGCCAATGGCGATATGCAAGCTCGGCAGCGGTTCCAACCTGCCAGGATACTACATGTACCACGGCGGCACCAACCCATCCGTCAGCGAATTTGCCTACGACACAAAGGGACTATACGGATGGGCAGAGACACAGCACACCAACGTCACCAACTACAACGACATGCCACTCATGTCCTATGACTTCCAGTGCCCACTCGGAGAGATGGGACAGCCAAACCTCAACGCCTTCCATCAGACACGCCTCCTGCATCAGTTCCTCGCCGATTGGGGAGAGCAACTCGCCGCAATGCCTGTCGATACCCTCTCCGAACACTACGCACGCCGCGGATGCTTTGAGTTCTACAACGACTACGTACGCATCCTCAACGAACAAGGCAACGCCTATGTCCGTCCTGTCAACATGCCGTTCCGCGGACACACCATCACCGCCGATGCACAACCCTTCTGTCACACCGGCGACACCATCTATCTCTTCGTCATAAAAGGCATCAAGCCAACCATTACCATCGATGGAAAGCGAATGGCACCAAAACCCAACAAAGCCATGCGCGTCAAGGACATCACCGTATGCGTAATGTCACAGGAGAAAGCACAGACAGCCTTCAAGATTGACGGACAGATACACTTCGCCCAGCATCCAGGAGCAATTCTCTATAAGGACGGCAACGACATAAAGGAAGAATACTGGCAGCAGGACAACAGCATCGTCATCACCGCTACACAGCGACAGGCAGCAGGCACACCACGCACCGTCACACTCGGAACACAGAAAGTAGCCGCCATGCCTACCGATAGCGACTTCAGTGCCGCAGCAGTATGGGACATCACACTACCTGCCACAACACTCGAGACACCCGACGACTGCTTCCTCCAGATAGACTATCAAGGAGACTGCGCACGTCTCTATGCCGATGACCAGCTCATCATGGACAACTTCTGGAACGGCAAGGCAATGCTCGTCAGACTCACCGACATCGTAGGAAAGAAGATACAGCTACGCATCCTCCCACTAACCCACGAAGCACCCATCTACCTACAGGCAGAGCAAAAGAAAATCCTCAACGCCACCACCGCACCACTCCTGCAACTCACCAGCGTCACTCTGCTACGTAGGACAAATGGCAAATTGAAAATTGAAAAATTATAAATTTTTAATTCTTTTTTTTGCACAATTCAAATGTTTTATATACTTTTGTAACCAATTAACCCAATATTTGTGAATCATCGAATCATTAACATTACAAAAAATGATGGACTCTCAGGAAATGGTGCAGCCACAGAACGACAATGCTCAGGTGGCACAGGAGAAGCACCTCTATGCCTCTAAGGAGGAAGTATTGGAGCGCGTGAAGACACTCGCTCACAGTGAAGAAGAAATAAACAAGTCAGAACTTGATCACCTCAAGACTGCCTTCTACTACCTGCTCAACAACGAGCGCGATGCAGCACAGAAAGCATACATCGAGCAAGGAGGAGACCCAATGCAGTACGTAGCAGTGCCAGACACTACAGAAGAGGCATTCAAGGCTGAGATGAATATCATAAAGGAACGACGCCAACAAGCCTTCCAACAACAGGAAGCAGAGAAACAGGCAAACCTCAAGCGTAAGCAGGAGATAATAGAGCGCATCAAAGCACTCACCACCACACCAGAAGAAGCAGGCAACGCATACAACGAAGTAAAGCAACTGCAGCAGGAGTGGAAAGACATCAAGGCAGTGCCAGCAGAAAACGCATCAGAGCTGTGGAATAACTACAAACTCTGTCAGGAACAGTTCTACGACCTCCTTAAGATGAACTTCGAAGCACGTGAATACGACTTCAAGAAAAACCTCGAACAAAAGACAGCACTCTGCGAAGCAGCAGAGAAACTCGGCAACGAAGAAGACGTCATCAGCGCCTTCCATCAGTTACAGGAACTACACAACCAATACCGTGAGATAGGACCAGTAGCAAAAGAACTGCGCGAAGAGATATGGGCACGCTTCAAGCAAGCAAGCACCATCGTCAACAAACGACATGCAGACCACTTCGACGCCATACGTCAGCAGGAAGAGGAAAACCTCGCCAAGAAGACAGCCCTCTGTGAAAAGGTAGAGGCAATAACCACCGACGATATCAAGGGCAATGCCGACTGGGAGACAAAGAGCAAGGAGATCATCGACATACAGGCAGAGTGGAAGACCATCGGCTTCGCACCAAAGGCTATGAACGTCAAGATTTTCGAGCGCTTCCGCACTGCATGCGACCAGTTCTTCACCGCAAAGAGCGAATACTTCACAAAACTCAAGGAACAGTTCCAGGAGAACATCGCAAAGAAAGAAGCCCTTGTGCAGCAGGCACAGGCACTACAGGACAGCACCGAGTGGAAGCAGACAGCCGACAAACTCGTACAGCTGCAAAAAGAATGGAAGACCATCGGTATGGTACCACGTAAGATTGGTGACCAGCTATGGAACGACTTCCTCGCCGCTTGCAACAAGTTCTTCGAGGCACGTAACGCTGCCACCGCCGACGAGCGCAACGAACAGCAGGACAACCTCGTCAAGAAACAAGACATCGTAGCACAGCTCAAGGCATTCATCGAAGAAGAAGCAGAGGGACTGCAGCAGAAGGTACAGGCACTCACCGAACAGTACAACGCCATCGGTCACGTGCCATTCAAGGAAAAAGACAAACTCTTCCGTGAATACCACGACACCCTCGACGTCCTCTATAAGAAGATGAACAAGAACCGCGCCAACCGACGTCTCAACGCCTTCAAGGAAGGACTCAAGGAAGTCGCTAAGCGAGGAGAAAACGCCGTAGAGACAGAACGTCAGAAGATGCAGCGCCGTTACGACGCCATGAAGCAGGAACTGGAGACATACGAAAACAACCTCAACTTCCTCTCAGCATCAAGCAAGAAAGGCAACACCCTCATCGACGAACTCAACAGAAAAGTAGAGAAACTCCGCGACGAACTCACCCTCATGAAGGAAAAAATAAAAACTATGAACAACGCATAGTCATTAATTATGTCATTAATTACTAACAAAGAACTCAAGACATACTACACCATCAAGGAAGTCGCCGAGATGTTCTCTCTCACAGAATCAACACTACGATACTGGGAGACAGAGTTCCCGCATCTCCGTCCGCGCACCACCACCAACAAGGTACGTCAGTATGCCGAGAAGGATATAGAAGAACTCAAGCTCATCTATAACCTCATCAAAGTCCGTGGCTTCAAAATCTCCGCCGCCAGAAAAATGCTACATGCCAACCGTGACGGAGTAGAACAGTCACAGAAAGTCATCGAGAAACTACAAGACGTCAAGGAACAACTCCTCGACCTCAAAGCATCCATCGATAAAATCATATAAAAAGCCCCTCCCCGGCCCTCCCCAAGGGGAGGGTGAATTTTCCATTTTCAATTTTCCATTTTCAATTTGTAACATGTACAGCGATCCAAAAGACTGTCTCTATTGCACCAACAACGAGACGCTACACAATTTAATGATTGAGATCTGTCACCTCAGAGTATCTCGAGTATTCCTTTTCAAGGAGCAAACCTACCACGGCCGTTGCCTCGTAGCCTATGACGGACACGTCAACGACCTCAACGAACTCTCTGACCAGGAGCGTAACGACTTCATGGCGGACGTCGCACAGACCACACGTGCCATGCAGAAAGCCTTCAATCCAGAGAAGATCAACTACGGAGCATTCTCCGACACCCTCTCGCATTTGCATTTCCACCTCGCACCGAAGTACAAAGGAGGTCCAGACTATCCAGGACTCTTCAGAATGAACCCAGGAGAAGTCTATCTCACAGAACAGGAATACAACGACATGATACAAAAAATCAAAGAGTGCCTGTAATGAGAAGGAATTTAAAGATTATAACATTACTTTTTGGCACGATGCTGTTCACTGCATCGTGCCAAAAAATTGATGACGACCTTTTAGGAAAAGAAAATAATACGCAGACCAATAATAAAGATGCCGATAATTCTGAAAACGATAAAAGTTCAACTACACAGCAAGATGGAACCTCTCAGGTCTCGAATTATAACCAGGAAAACAATACTATAGAGACTTCTGAGCATGCTGCTCTTTTATATATGACGAATGATGGCGATGCGTTGCTGAAATCAGAGTTGACAGGAACAGAGACTCTCACCAGTGTATTGTATATATCGTTGATGGAATGGCAACTCCCTACTTTTAATAATAACGGGGCGGGAGAAGCGCTCGCATTAGCTTCTACATATCGCGAAGGTAATGTTACAGGCTGGCGTCTGCCTACGTACAACGAAGTTGTGACGTTGAAGGGGAAGTATGATGTTAAAAATGGAAACAGCAGTTTGCTTGAAGAGTTGAATACAAGTATAGATGCCGTTAATGGTATGCCTTTCTATAATAAGGATGAAAAAAGTAATAATAAGTATTTTCTGTGTTTGAAGGAAAATACGACAAACGAATTTTATAAGTATAATTTTCTTACTACTTACTCAAAACCAAACGGAACAATAGGTAAAACGGTAACATATTACCTTCGTCTTGTGGCATCAGTTTCACTAGCTGAGTAATAGAGTTAAGTGTGTTTTATCCCATTATCTTCGTAAAAATCACAACTAATGCGAAGAGTAGTGCAGCGGTGATGACGAGGATGAGGATGGTGTGGTCTTGTTTTTTGTCGGTGAGTTGTTCGCTGATGGAATAGCCGTCGTCGTCAATGGTGGCGTGGGGTTTGCGACTGCTGGACTGCTGCTGCTTGGTTAGGGACGCGAGCTTGCAACTGGCGCAGTCGATGCCTGCGTCGGTGTCGCAATGGGAACAATGGTGTAATAGGGTTTCACTCATAATTGATTGCAAAGGTAATATTTTTTTCTTGGATGATGGCTGTTTTTCAAAAAAAAAGTGTAATTTTGCAGTTTGAAAGCGGACGTGTAAGATGTTGTTTTTAACGCAAATTACCGCGAATTAAACGTGAATTTCCGAAAATTAATAATTAAAAAACAGACAAATATAAGAGAAAATGAAAAATGTATTGGTTTGGATCGGTGCTCTGGTAGTGGGTGCGGGTCTCGGAATGCTGGGAATGGAGTGGATTAATAACCTCGCTGATTTTGTGGCGACGGTTTATACTCGACTGTTCCAGTTTGTTGCTGTGCCAACGATTGCGTTGGCGATTACTATTACGCTGGCGAATCTTGGTGGTACGCGTGATACGGGAAAGTTGTTCAGACGTACGCTGCTCTATACGTTGCTGACAACGTTTGCTGCTGCGTTTGTGGGTTTGGCGATGTTCCTCATTGTTGAGCCGGGTAACCTCCCTCAGGAGATGATTGCAGCGGGTATGAGTAGTGTGCCGGAGAATCTGGGTAGTGTGTCGTATTACGATCATATCCTGTCTGTGGTGCCTAACAATATCGTGAAGCCTTTCATAGAGGGTAATGTGTTGTCGGTGCTCCTTATCTCGTTTGCTGTGGGTATCTGCGTGAACAGGATGCCGGAGAAGGAATCGAAGCAGACGTTGCTGAACTTGTTGGTGAGTGCTCAGAAGTTGCTTTTCATGCTGATCAATGCGCTTATCTATATTCTCCCTATCGGTATTGTGGCGTATGCGGCTCAGTTGTCGGCGTATGTGGAGAGCGGTATCATCGTTGGTTCGCTCGGAAAGTATGTGCTGGTGATTCTGGGTGGTAATGCGATACAGTTCTTTGTGGTGCTGCCGCTGTTCTTGTTGGCTCGTGGCTTGAATCCGCTGAAGGTGGCGAAGGCGATGTATCCTGCGCTGCTGATGGCGCTCTTCACGAAGAGTTCTGCTGCTACGCTGCCTGTGACGATGTCGTCAGCGGAGGAGCGTATGAAGGCGAAGCGTAGCGTGACTCGCTTTGTGTTGCCTATATGCACTACGATAAATATGAATGGCTGTGCGGCGTTTATCCTGGTTACCTCTCTCTTCGTGATGCAGAATGGTGGTATGCAGTTTGACTGGATGCAGTTGCTGATGTGGGTGTGCATAGCGGTGATTTCTGCCGTTGGTAATGCTGGCGTGCCTATGGGTTGTTATTTCCTGACGCTGTCTCTCGTGGCGGGCATTGGTGCTCTTGTGTGGATCATGGGTGTGATATTGCCTATCTTTACTGTTATCGATATGCTGGAGACTGCCGAGAATGTATGGAGCGATAGCTGCGTATGTGCTATGGTGGATAAGGACGTGGACTAATGAGGCCCACCCCAGCCCTCCCAAAGGGAGGGAGAAGAGATTAGGGACTATTTCTATGAATAAACAGACGAAGATTTTTTTCTCGGCGTTGTTGATGGCTGTTGCCATCGCGGTGGGAAATGTGATAGCTAAGGGCTCGGTGGATGCAGGGGATGCTGCTCCATCGAGCATTTCGGTTAAGGAAACGAAAACGAAGACGAAACGCTTCGCTACGAAAACGAAGACGAAACGCTCCGCTACGGAGACGGTGGCGGAGTCGGCGGTGTTTCCTGAGGAGTTGCTTCCTGTGGTGAAGGGTGATACCAGGGATATGGTGTTGCTGCGACGCAGTGCTTACACCTTATTATATAATAAGGCTACGAGGTTGCCTGTGTGGGTGGCGTGGCATCTGACGCGTGAGCATGTGAATGGTCAGTATAAGCGTGAGGGGATAAAGTTTGCTGAGGATGAGGATGTGCCTATGCCGCGTGCTACGAACATGGATTATGTGAATAGTGGTTACGACAGGGGACACATGTGTCCGTCGGGTGATAACAGGTGGAGTGAGAGGGCTCAGGTGGAGTCGTTTCTATATACTAACTGTTGTCCGCAGTTGCATAACCTTAACGCTGGCGACTGGAACGAGCTGGAGAGTCAGTGCCGTGAGTGGGCGAAGGAGTATGGGGATGTGTATATCGTCTGTGGTCCTTTGCTGTTGAACAAGAAGCATAAGACGATTGGTAAGAACCGCGTGGTGGTGCCGGAGGCGTTCTTCAAGGTGGTGTTCCACCGTGGCAAGGATGCGTGGTCGAAGGGCTTCGTGTATCGCAATGAGGTGACGAACAAGAAGATGTCGGCGTACCAGCATAGCGTGGAGGAAGTGGAACGACTGACGGGAATTTCAATTTTCCACTAGACATCGCCATAGTTTGTTGTGGCGGAGTTCCATGTCCATCTCGATGTTGTCGGAGTAGAGGTTTCCGGTGTCGATGTCTTGTGGTAGTGGGGTGGCGCCGTAGATGCGGGCTGCGAGGAGGGCGATGTTACGTTGTCCGATGTTTCCTTCGTAGGCGCTGGAGAGCCATGAGGCGATGCCGCGCTTCTGTGCTTCGCTGACCCATTCGATGGTTCCTGCCATGCCGCCGTGGAGCATTGGCTTGATGCTGAGGTACTGTGGCTTGAGCGTGTCAAGGAGTTGACTTTTTTCTTTTAGGGTATTGATGCCCGTGAGCTCTGATGAGAGTGTCACGGGTATTTTTGTATCCTGACAGAGCGACGCCAGGGCATGGCGGTGGTGCTGTGCCAGTGGGCGTTCTATGGAGTGGATAAGGTGTGGGGCGAGGGTGGTGATGATGTCTCTTGCCTCTTGTGGTGTCATGAAGGCGCCGCCGTCGAGGCGTATCTGCAGGGCAGAGGGGGAGAAACGGGAGCGTATCTTCCCGATTACGTTTATGACATCGTCGATGTTGTCATTGGTGATATGCAGCTTTATGCAGCGGAAGCCCTGTAGCATCATCTGTTTGGCGGAGCGCAGCATGTCGTCGTATGTGACGGCGGTGATGTTGCCTACGAGGGGTATTCCTACTTGGCTCTTGGCGAAGGGTGTGTCGTAGAGCAGGGGATTCTGCTGGTAGTCGTACATGGCGGATTCGAGTGCGAAGAGCAGTGCGGGGTAGGGACGCAGGTTCTCTGCGTAGTCGTTGGAGTCCATGGCATCGTTTATGAGTGTGGCGACGTCAGAGAGTCTGTTGTATGCGTCTTTGTCTGCCGATGCCCATGGCAGCGGTGCGCATTCGCCGAGTCCGATGCGCTGTCCTTTGTCGTCCATCATGAAGATGCCGACGTAGTAGTGTTGTGACTGTTCTCCGTCAGGTGTGAGGAGAGGAGTGCGGAACTGTAGGGTCTTTTGAGAAATGTTTATTTCCATGGGACGAATTGAAAATTGAAAATTGAAAATTGAAAGTTGGAAGTTGAAAATTGAAAATGGAAAATTGAAAGTTGGAAGTTGAAAATTGAAAGTTGAAAATTGAAAATGGAAAATTAACGAATTATGTGGCGCCAGCTCATTTTCAATTTTCAATTTTCAATTTTCAATTTGGACGTTAGTACATATATTATTACTGGTGCGCCGAAGAGTGGTGTGATGGCGTTGATGGGCATTATCATGTTGTGGGGCATGGTGCAGATGATGTTGCACAATAGTGCTATGTTTGCGCCGCAGAGCATTGTTGCCGGCAGAAGGATAGCGTGGTTGGATGTCTTTGTTATCATTCGTGCTATGTGTGGTACGGCGAGGCCGATGAATGCTATAGGACCGCAGAAGGCTGTCGTGACGGCTGTCAGTATGCCGGTGACGATGAGTAGCTGTCGTCGTGCGGAGCGTGTGTTGATGCCGAGATTCTCGGCGTAGTTGTCGCCAAGGAGCAGGGCGTTGAGGGGTTTGATGAGCAGTAGGGCGCAGAGGATTCCCAGTAGGCAGATGGCAGAGAACCATGGCAACTGTGCGTTGCTGACATCGCTGAAGCTGCCCATGCCCCAGAGAACGAAGCTCTGTATGTTGTCGGCATTGGCGAAGAAATTGAGTATGGAGACGATGGATGATGTGAGATAGCTGACCATGATGCCTACGATGAGCAGCATGATATGGTTGCTGACGACGGTGGCGAAGGCGAGGAGGATGGCTATGACGATGAGTGCTCCGAGGAAGGCTCCTGCAATGATGGCGATGACTCCTGTGAAGTGTATGTCGCTGCCGGACAGGGACAGTACGCCACCGGTAAGGAGCATGACGAGTGCTACGCCGAGACTGGCGCCGTTGGTGATGCCGAGTATGGATGGTCCCGCCAGTGGGTTGCGGAAGGCTGTCTGCAGGAGTAGTCCTGAGGCGGCGAGTGATGCACCGCAGAGTAAGGCGGTGATGGTCTGCGGCAGTCGTGAGTCGAGGATGATGTATTGCCAACTGGCTTTCGTCGCCTCACCGCTAGTGAGTATGCGCAGTGTCTCTGCTACGGGTATGTCAACGGAACCGCAGAAAAGGTTCGCCGCGATGAGGAAAAGGAGGAGGACAAAAGAGGCCCACCCCAGCCCTCCCAAAGGGAGGGAGAAGGCGCGACGAATGGAGAATGGAAAATGGAAAATCATTTTTACTTATTACTTTTTACTTGTTTTTCAAATTTTCAATTTGAAAAAAGTATCTTGCCTTGTAGTCTGGTAAGAGGTGTGGATGGAAGATGTGTATGAGTTCTTTGAGGAGTAGTTCGGGGTGGAATGGTGTCTCTTCGTAGAAGAGGGAGGCGGTGAGGTTGCAGGCGTAGATGTTGTTGTCTTTGAAGGCTTTCATGCGGGCGTTGTTGGGCCACGCCTGTGCCAGTTGCTCCTTTGTCATGTCTGTTGCCTGGTTGTATTTTATCAGCCATAGGTCTGCCTGTTGCGCCTTGTCGAAGGCTACCTCAGGATCGTATGGCACGGCACCGTTGGAAGGTTCGTCGGCAAAGAGATATGCACCTCCTGCGTCTGCATAGAGACGTCCCATGGTGCTGTTGGCACCGGCGATGTACCATGTGGCGCCCACCTTTGTGTCTGCCACGATGGAAGGCTTCGCTTTCTCTTTCGCCGCCAATGCCTTGAGGCTGTTGTATTCCTTCTCTATGGTGGCGAAGATGCTGTCCGCCTCATGGCGACGGCCGTAGAGGAGTCCGTAGAAACGCATCCATTCGGCACGTCCCAATGGACTTGTCTCCATATAGTCGGCGCACTCTATGAGCGGTATGCCCATCTTACCGAGTTTGCCGTAGCTGCCGCTGTTCTCGAAAGGTGAGAGGAGTATGGCGTCAGGGGAGAGGTCGATGAGTTGTTCCATGTCCGGGGACATGCTGTTGCCGATGTTGCGCATGAGTCCAGCCTTGACATCACGCTGTATCTTGTCGAGGTAGATATAGTCTGCGTCGCATACTCCCGCGATGCCTTTGTATGCGCCGAGCTGATTGACGAGGCTACAGTGTACGGAGGTATATACGACGGAGCGCTGAAGAGGTGTGCGGATGACGTCGCCCTCTGGCAACTGCGCTAGAAGGTCTTGGTCGGAGGGTACGAGGACGTAACGGTGAAGGATGCGTGTGGTGTCCCACGGATTGGTGATGGTGGCGGTGACGATGCCGTCAGACTCTGACAGTGAGAGAAAGTCTGCGTAGCGCATCGCTATGGGCATTCCGCTATCGGAGAGGTCCGTCTTTGTGCCTGTGCAAGAGAAGAGAAGGAAAAACAAATGGAAAATTGAAAATGGAAAATGGAAAATGTGCTGGCGCCGCATAATTTGTTAATTTGTTAATTTGTTAATTCGTTAATTCGAAACTTTCGCAAAGTTATAAAGAAAACCGTAAATTGCCAAATTTTTATACAAATATTTGGCAGTTTCAGAAAATCGTTGTAAATTTGCAGAAACAACAAAAAACAAATAGAAACGAAGACGAAACCGTTAAACATTGAACTTTAAACATTAAAACATTATATATGATCGACGTAAAAGAAGTACTCCAGGACGCTGAGGAGCGTATGGAAATGGCTGCGATGTTCCTTGAGGAGCAGTTGTCTCGCATTCGTGCAGGACGTGCAAATATAGCAATCCTTGATGGTATAAGGGTAGATTCTTATGGTATGATGGTGCCTCTTAACCAGGTTGCCAATGTGAGCACTCCTGATGCTCGTACCATAGCCATCAAGCCATGGGACAAGAAGGCTATCCGCGCCATTGAGAAGGCGATAATGGACTCAGAGGTGGGTATCACTCCTGATAATAACGGTGAGGTGATACGCCTTGCCATACCACAGCCTACGGAGGAACGCCGTAAGGAACTGGTGAAGCAGTGTAACAAGATAGGCGAGAAGGCTAAGATAGAGGTGCGCAACGTGCGCGGCGATATCAAGGATAAGCTGAAGAAAGGCATCAAGGATGGACTGGCAGAGGACATGGAGAAGGATGCTGAGGAGAAGCTGCAGAAGATTCACGATAAGTTTATTGCCAAGCTTGACGCCCTCCTTGATGATAAGAATAAGGAAATCATGACGGTGTAGGGCTGGTGAAAGGACTTGTAATAAAGAATACGGGGTTTTGGTACACTGTACTGACCGATGATGGTGCTACGATTGACTGTAAGGTGAAGGGAAACTTTCGTCTGAAGGGCATTCGTAGCACTAATCCTGTTGCCGTGGGCGACAGGGTAGGGATAGTGCCGAATCAGGAAGGTACGGCGTTGATCAACGAGATAGAGGACAGAAGGAACTATATCATACGTAAGTCGTCGAACCTATCAAAGCAAAGCAGCATAATAGCGGCGAACGTGGATCAGGCGATGCTTATCGTGACTATCAACCACCCCGAGACGAGCACTACGTTCATAGACCGTTTCCTTGCTTCGGCAGAGGCATACAGGGTGCCGGTGATACTGGTATTCAATAAGGTCGATCTGCTGGATGAGGACGAGAGGCGATACCTGCAGATGATGCAGACGCTGTATAAGACAATAGGCTACGAGAGCATTGCCGTGTCTGCCACTGAGGGAACGGGAATAGAGGAGTTGAGAGAGATGCTGAAGGGAAAGATAACGCTCTTCAGCGGCAATAGCGGAGTGGGGAAGAGTACGCTGATAAACACTCTCGTGCCGGGCGTGAACCTTCGCACTGCCGAGATTAGCGATGCTCATAACCAAGGAACGCACACTACGACGTTCAGCGAGATGATTAGCCTTGGTGACAATGGTGACTGTGGTGACATGAGTGACAACGGTTACATGGGTTACAAAACAAAGTCATGGATAATAGACACGCCAGGCATAAGGGGCTTTGGTACGTTTGACATAGAGAAAGAGGAACTGACGAGTTATTTCAAGGAGATATTCCACTTCTCCAAGGATTGCCGATTCTCTGACTGCACGCATACTCACGAACCAGGATGCGCCGTACTGAAGGCGGTGGAGGAGCATTATATCTCTGCTTCGCGATATCAGAGTTATCTGTCCATGTTGGAGGATAAAGAAGAAGGAAAATACCGCGCAGGGTACTAGGGAAATTGAAAATTGAAAATGGAAAATTGAAAATTATGCATTATGAATTATGCATTATGAATTATTAAAGGTTGCAGTGTTGCTCAGCGGAGGTGTTGATTCCTCTGTTGTTGTTCACGAGCTTGTATCAATGGGATGCGAGCCCGATTGCTTTTATATCAAGATTGGTCCGGAAGAGGAGGAAGAATGGGACTGTACGTCTGAGGAAGACCTGGAGATGGCAACGGCGGTGGCAAGGCGCTACGGACTGACGCTGCAGGTGATAGACTGCCATAAGGAGTATTGGGAACAGGTGACGCGATACACTATGGAGAAGGTGAAGGCGGGATTCACGCCTAACCCTGACGTGATGTGTAACAGACTGATAAAATTCGGTGCCTTTCACGAGAAGAAAGGACATGAATATGACCTCATCGCCACTGGACACTACGCACAGACGGAGGTGGACGAGGAGGGAAGGAAATGGCTCGTGACATCACCCGATCCCGTGAAGGACCAGACGGACTTCTTGGCGCAGATATATGACTGGCAACTGAAGAAGGCTATTTTCCCTATAGGACATTACCAGAAGGATGAGGTGAGAGAAATAGCTGAACGTGAGCACCTTATAAATGCGAAGAGAAAGGACTCGCAGGGCATCTGCTTCCTCGGGAAGATAAACTATAACGATTATCTTCGACGCTATCTCGGTGAGAAACCTGGACTGGTGATAGACATCGAGACGGGTAAGAAGGTGGGCATGCACAAGGGATTGTGGTTCCATACCATCGGTCAGCGACACGGATTGGGATTTGGTGGCGGACCATGGTTTGCCGTGAAGAAGAATATAAAGAAGAATATGCTGTTTGTCTCGCACGGCTATGATCCGAAGACGGCGTATAAACAGACGTTCAAGGTGCACGATATGCACTTCCTGACGATGGATCCGTGGGCGGAGATGCCTGAGGGAAAGCATGACATAACGTTCAAAATACGTCATACGGCGGAACACATGCACGCCACGATAGAGAGGGTGGACGAGGAGACGTATGAGATAAAGGCAGAGAAACCGATACACGGCGTGGCACCGGGACAGTTCTGTGTGATATATGATTCCCAGCATCATCGGTGCTATGGTTCGGCGGAAATAACAGTGTAAGAAAAAATAGTATAATAATAGCAAAATGAAAGTGGCACGATTACCGAGTAATCGTGCCACTTTTGCTTGGTAATTGTACAACGATTACTCGGTAATCGTGCAACGATTGCAATACCCCACCAATATTAACACTCGTTAAGATTTAGTGTAAGTAAAATCGCTTGTTTTGTGACAAAATGTAAAGTTTATTGGAATGAAATCTTCTCGCCCTGTTTCTGCCTGTCGAAGAAATCGGCGGTGGCGGTGAACATAACGTCGCCGCTTGAGTTGAGGGCTGTCTCAACAGAGTCCTGAATGACGCTGATGATGAATCCTACTGCAACGACCTGCATTGATATGTCCTGTGGGATGCCGAAGAGTGAGCATGCCATAGGGATGAGCAGCAACGAGCCGCCAGCGACGCCTGATGCACCGCAGGCTGCAAGGGCAGAGAGGATGCTGAGCACGATGGCGCTGCCGAGACTGACGTCGATGCCAAGAGTGGTACAGGTGGCGAGCGTCATGACGGTAATGGTTACTGCGGCACCATCCATATTGATGGTACAGCCCAGTGGGATGCTGACACTATAGAAGTCTTCGTTGAGACCGAGACGGTTGCAAAGACTCATGTTTACAGGGATATTGGCAGCAGAGGAACGGGTGAAGAATGCACTCACGGCACTACCCTTGAGACACTTCCAAAGCAAAGGATACGCATTGCGGCGCAGCATGATGGAAGAGATAATCGGGTTGATGAGCAGTGAAGTGGTGAGCATACAGCCAACGAGCAGCAGCACGAGCTTGCCGTAGGTGGTGAAAATCTCCAGTCCGCTGTCGGCAACAGAGGAATAGACAAGTCCCATGATACCGAATGGGGCACAGTGGATTATCCAGTGAACGACAAGCGTCACGGAGTCTGCCATCTCGTGAATCATCGTGATAGTCTTGTCAGAGGCACGCTTCTTCAGCGCAAGGCCGATAATGATAGCCCAGAAGAGTATGCTGAGGTATGTAGCGCTGCTGACGGCTGTCACAGGATTGCTCATGAGGTCGCCTGCAAGCTTCATGAAGACATCGCCGAGTTCGCTTGGCGCTGCATCGGTAGTGCCGGTGCCTGGCAGTATCAGTGATACAGGGAACAGGCGGGAGGCCATGACTGCAACGATGGCAGCAATGAGAGTACTGGACATGTAAAGGATGATAACGGTGCGGAAACGCTTGCCGAGACCTTCACGTGCCTTGGCGATGGATGACGCAACAAGCAACGCTACAAGGATAGGAGCCATGGCTTTCAGGGCTCCTACGAAGAGATTGCCGAGGATTGCTACGCCAGTGAGACCTGGTATAGTGAGACCTAAGGCAGCACCGATCAATAGACCGATGAAGATGCGTAGCATCAGGTTGACGTCGCGGTATGCATCAACGATGCGGGATATACTTATTGACATGGTATTGGCGTGTTTTTACTGCTTTGTCATACGGATACCTAACTTCATGCCGTCAACCTGCTTGAGCAGTGAGGTAACGGTAGAGAGCTGTGAGACGTTGTTGCCAAGGTTCTCCATGAGGGTCTTGAGCTTTGTGGCGTCCATGACAATGACAAGGGAACCGTTGTTGAGCTGTGGGGTAACCTTACATGGATTCTTGCGACCCTTGAAGGTGAGTGTTACCTCGCTGCCGTTGAGGACGTATGTGCCGCTGGCTACCTTCTTTGTGCCGTAGTTTACGTAGAATGTCTTGTCGGAATTGAAGGTGAAACTCATCTTGCCCTTGTTGATGCCTACCTTAGAGAGGTATGACTGAAGCTTTGTCTCTATGCCCTTGGTTGCCAAAGAGCTTGCGGCACTCTTGAGAGCGTTGGAACTGGTGAACATAACCGCTGGCTCCTGATATACCCAAGTGCCTACAATCTGAGTGGAGGTAGGGATGAGCTTGCTGGTGATGATGCTGCCAAGGTTGGAAAGGACACCATTGCCGTTGGTGGT
The DNA here is from genome assembly GCA_018065145.1 of Candidatus Prevotella equi. GTDB lineage: Bacteria > Bacteroidota > Bacteroidia > Bacteroidales > Bacteroidaceae > Prevotella > Prevotella equi. Next base: position 15,531 of record JAGHTW010000062.1, on the reverse strand, counting down.
GCTGGACTGTACCTTTGAGGCAACTTGATTAAGGACGTTGGATAACTGGGCATTGGCAACATTTGCTGTGAGCATCATTGCTGCCAGGATAAAAAATAATTTTTTCATAGAAGTGATTGTATATAATTTGTTAGTTTTACAAAATCTTCGTGGTGAAGCTGCTCCGGACGCTTGGTGAAGTCAATGTCGGAGTCCTCAGGTACCTTGAAGTCTGGGATAATCTGCTTCAAACTTACTCGCAGCATCTTACGGCGCTGGTTGAAGACCGCCTTGACGATACGGCGGAACAAAGGCCAGTCGCAACCAAGGTCTGTGCGACCGTTGCGCGTCATTCTGATGACGGCGGACTTAACCTTTGGAGGTGGATTGAAAACGTCCTCGTCAACGGTGAACAGATACTCTGTATCGTACCATGCCTGAATGAGAACAGAAAGAATGCCGTAGGTCTTGTTGCCAGGCTCGGCGGCTATGCGAAGGGCTACCTCACGCTGTATCATACCAGTACAGCATGGGATGAGCTCTTTGTTGTCGAGCATCTTGAAGAATATCTGTGAGGAGATATCGTAAGGATAGTTGCCCGTCAGCACAAACTGACGGCCGCCAAAGACTTCGTTGAGGTCCATGCGGAGAAAGTCATCGCCGATTATTCCACCCTGAAGGCGTGGGAAGGCTTCCTGAAGATATGCAACGGATTCCTTGTCTATCTCTACACATTTGAATTCACGGTCCTTTGGATAGAGGTACTGTGTCATCACTCCCATGCCTGGACCTATCTCTAATACTGGTATGTCTGGGTAAGCATCAACGGTATCGGCTATGCGACGGGCTATGCCAAGGTCCGTGAGAAAGTGCTGACCAAGGTTTTTCTTTGGGCGTACTTGTTTCATGTGCGCGATTTATATATAATGTGTAATGTTGTGCAATAATGCTACAAAGTTACAATATTCTAATCAAAAAACGGCACGTTTTGACTAAAAAAACACTTTTTCATTTGGTTATTACAATGAAATAGAGTAATTTTGCCGAGAAATTCGTAAACAATGTCAAAGAACGTTCGGAAAATAATAAATGTGTCGCTGTCCATATTGCTGGGCGGTGCAATACTTTATTGGATGTATCGAGGCTTTGACTTCAAGTCGATGGAGCATGTGCTCATGAATGAGATGAACTGGTGGTGGATGATTGCTTCACTGCCGTTCGGAGTCTTGGCGCAGATGTTCCGCGGATGGAGATGGAAACAAACTCTGGAACCGCTCGGAGAGAAACCAAGGATGAGTAATTGCCTGAACTCTATATTCCTTTCTTATGCTGCATCACTCGTGATACCAAGAATAGGAGAGTTTACGCGATGCGGAATATTGGCAAAAAAGGATGGCGTGAGCTTCCCGAAGGCTTTGGGAACGGTGGTGACGGAACGTGCCGTGGATTCGCTTATCGTGTTGGTGATTACATTGGTGGTGCTGTTGATGCAGATGCCTGTTTTCCTGACGTTCTTCTCTAAGACGGGAACGAGACTGGATGACTTTATGGGACTGTTTGGGATGTTCTCAACAATGGGCTATGTCGTGACGGCAATTTGCGGTATGGCTGCGTTGATAAGCATTTATCTCGTAAGGAAAAGACTGGCGTTTTACAATAAAGTAAAGGCTACGGTGCAGGGTATATACGATGGCGTGATGTCACTGCGCAGCGTGAAGAATGTACCGTTGTTTATATTCTATAGTATCGCTATATGGGCGTCTTATTTCATTCATTATTACCTGACGTTCTTCTGCTTTGAAGCAACGGCAGGACTGGGACTCACATGCGCTCTCGTAACATTTATCGTGGGTAGCATAGCGGTACTTGTACCTACACCCAACGGAGCAGGATCATGGCATTTCGCCGTTAAGACAATGATGATTCTCTATGGCGTGGCTGATGCATCGGCGCTCTTCTTCGTATTGATTGTGCATAGCTTGCAGACACTGCTCGTAGCATTGCTAGGCGTGTATGCCTGGGTGGCAATAACATTGACGCCAGAGAGAAAAGGATAAAGGACGTTGAGAAATAAAAAAAAGGCTACATTTGAATGTAGCCTTTTGATATCATATCGTAGTAGAGTGCCTCAAGCTCAGGGAGCGAAAGGTGCTCTACACTGTTTTCTATAACTCGTATGAGTTCGTCTTGACGACGCTCATCGCTCTGATCAAATCTGTTCATCGTCCTTTATCCTCCGTTTTCAATTTGAATTCATTTCTGAATGATGTTGAGGTTCTTGTAAGTGAAACCATCAACGATTTCTGGTTTGAAATCGGTCTTGTTTGCACGAACGGTGAGGTTCTCAAAGGTGAAATTAGAGAGCTTGTAAACCTCGTCCTGCTTCTCTGCGTTGAAGAATACATTGCAGTCAACATCGCAGTTGCGCATGGTGATGTGGTCAGAGTATGACATTGGAGTGTCTTTTCTGCCCTTCAAGTCATAGAACTGCTTCCATGGCGCAACGAGAAGGAAGTTCTTTACAGGACCAGTTATGTCTTCTACGGTGATGTATTCGTAAAGCTGTGGAGTGTCAGGACGCATCTTTAACCAAAGAAGGTTGTTTGCCTGTGAGGTGATGTTGATGCGACGAAGAATTATATTGCGGCTGTGAACAGACTCTGAACCTAATGTTAGACAGCCGTGAGAGAAACCATACTCGCAATCCTCGATGATGATATTGCTGTTGGCACCGTTACCAATGCTTTCGGCTGGTATCTTTACGTCACCGTAGTCTTTCTTGAAAGCATCAGCATAAGGACCTTTTCCGCCCTTGATGGCTATGGCATCGTCGTTGACGGACATGTAACAGTTCTTTACAAGCACATTCTTTACTACGTCAAGGTCAATGGCATCGGTAGAAGGACCTTTGCTGTGGTCTGGCTTTCCTAAAGAATAAATGCGGAGACCAAGAAGCTTTACGTTTTCAGAATTATAAATGTGTGTAGTCCAGAAAGCAGAATTCTGAAGCTTAACGCCTTCTATCTGTATATTCTTGCAGTTGCTTACATATACAAGACGTGGACGCTGCTCGTCTTTGTTTGTACATGCCTTGTTCCATTTTCTGCGAAGCCAGAACTGCTGATGATAACGAAGGCCGTTGCCGTCTATCGTTCCTTTGCCAGAAATAGTGAAACCGTCAAGACCATCAGCATTGATAAGGGCACCGAAGTATGTGCATGTCTCGCCTTCTATGCGGGTCTTGCCAAGTGGATAATCGCCGATGAAGTCGGAACCCATTAGCGTTGCGCCGTCCTCAAGGTAGAGATGAGTGCCTTGTTTGAATACCAGTCCACCTGTCATATAGATGCCTTGTGGTACAACGATAACACCGCCTCCGTTGGAAGCTGCCTTGTCAATGAGTGCCTGAATCTCTGTTGTGTGGATTCTTCCGTCAGCAAATATGCCATTGTCAGTCAATTTGTACAGTTTGCCGAGTGACTGTAATTGTACTGCATCGGTCTGACGGAACCATTCAGGAATCTCTGTGCCGTCAGGGAATAAATCCTTCTGGACTTTCTTTGCAGCATAACTCTGCGATAGTGTTAGCACCGCAATGAGTGCTGTGAGGAATAATTTCTTCATTTCTTTTAATTATTGCTTTATAGTTAGACATCTTTTTGCAAAGGTAATGTTTTTATTTTAATAAAGCAAATTATTATGGCTGATATGTGAATTTTCTATTTCTTTGGAACGAATGTCTCCCATGTCTGATCATCATAGAAGATTCTTATCTCTGTAATTTTTCGGGGTGGGGTGGTGATGACATTGTTGTTGTTCGCCATCTGTCTGGAATCGGAAGAAAACTGAAAACTCGTTGGATTATTTCTGTTTCCCATCGGAGTCGCTGCTGTTGCTCTGCCGGCATTGTTGTGGTCGTTGAAGAGTGATGGCTCAACTGACATATTGGCAGAACCGAAAAAAGTGTTATCAGAAGGCGATGAACTGTTGCCTGAATTGGTTCCCGATGGAACCGCCGCCTCGTCAGAGGCGGCGGACGAATTTTCGCCCGCTGTTCGGAACATGCCTCCAGAACCTGTAAGCAACCAATCTGTATTTAGGGTAGGGAACTTCGCGATTATCGCGTCAACATGGTTGAGGGTAGGGCGAGTTCTTCCGGTGAAGATACTGCTCAATGATGCGCTGCTTATTCCGGTGAAGGAAGAGAACGATTGTTGGTTCATATGCTGGGCATCCATCAGCTGTCGAATTCTGTCTTTCATTTTCGTGTGTGTATATATATAAATAATGTGTCTTCGTTTCGCGATGAAAATAAGAAAGAAAAAAGTGCTTCGTAAAAAAGTCCTTTTTTTAAGGCCTCTATAAACGATCTCTCACGACACGTAATCGGTGATTCTATAACTCGTAGTCAATGATTTTATGACTCGTAATCGGTGATGGTGATGTTAATGAGGCCTTTTTCTAATTTTTTACAAAGGTAATAATAAAATCTGAAATATACAACAAAATTAAAGTGTTTTTATTTTGTTGATATTAAGTTTTGAAATTTAGAATTTACAAATTTAACAACATGTTTATATTTGTAAAACAATAAAATGTTTATTTGTAAATTTACATTACTAAAACACCAAAAAGTACTTCTATAAGCATATATGCTAAATTATTGATAATAAAACGACTGATTTATGCATATATTGCGTATTTGCTAGCATTATGCAATGTTTCTATTGTGTATATGTAAGAAAAGGTTACGAATGTGTTGTAAAATCATTGTATCTAGTTGATTTTTAGCGCATTTGTATATGGTTTTACTTATGCATAAATATGCATACAGTTATATATTTGTACAAAACAACAATACAAAATATAAATATTCATACGTAAACATTATTGCGTTTTGTCAACAAATAACAGTGGTTGTAGTTTTGAATTTACAATTACAAACATGTATAGAAATATAAAATCAACAATACTTAATGTGAAAAATATTAAAATCGTATTTTTATGATTGTAAAATCTTCTAATTATCTAAAACTAAAATAATCGCGTACAGAATATAATTTCTTTGATTTTATTCGATTCTCAGAGCCTCTAAAATCGCTAAATTATCAGTAAATACAAGGGAAAACAGCAAAAAAAAGGTATCACTTCCAGATTAAATCTAGAAGAAAATTAGGGTTAAAAAGGCTATTTCTCCCCTATTTTGAGGGCTAAAATGGGACTGTTTTGCTTATATAACAATACAAAAACGGGTGAAATTCACATTTGTAGTGGACTTCACCCGTTGTTTTTTATTAGGGAATACTTGTTTTTATCTCACTGCTATCACAACACTTTGATAAAAGAATTCTCATTCTGCTCTAATGGAAATGGATCTTCCGCAGCTGGTTGTTCTGGGGTTGCTATTCGTTTGTTATAAGATAGCAAAACGAGTTAGTTGAGAATGAATGAGACAAGTTCTTTCATTAGATCCCCAGGTGTAGTATTCACGTTATCGAGACCTTTGGAACGTGCATCAATCTCTCTGATCTTTGATATTATTTCTATTGTCTTTCGCGCAGGAAAGTTCCTCATAGCGGTAATATAGTCGCGTGTTGCGTACGGACTTTTAAGACCTAACTGTGACATAATGGCAGATTCCGTGATGGGTCTTGGAGCGTAATATGCAAGCATCAGATTTTGATAAAAACTGAAAACTTGAGGTATCATTGCGAATAAACCACCCGATTTCGGATTATCATCAAAATACTTTGCTATACGATGCGCTTTGACAGCGTCCTTATTGATGAGTGCGTCGCGAAGTTCGAAGACGTTGTACTGCTTACTGATGCCTATTTTCTGCTCAATAATATCCGATGTGATGACGCGTTTAGCGCCCGGTGGGAATGATATCATCACCTTATCCAGTTCCGATGTCAGCCTCTTCAGATCGCCGCCGATATGTGCTGCCACCACTTGTGCAGCACGAGGGTCTATCGTTGCTTCGTATCCTGGCTGCTTAATGTAGCTGGTCAGGAACGCGATAATGTCGCGATCATAGCGTAGCGGGTCGCTTACAAGCACCCTACCGATGCTTTGTGCCTTTGCTGTAATCTTCTTCCTGCCGTCAATGGTGCCGCCCTTGTAGCATACAACGAGCACTGTAGAGGCGATAGGCTTGTCCATGTATTGTTCCATCTCTTCAAGATCCTTCATGGATTGAGCCTCTTTCACCACTACGACCTGTCGCTCTGCCATCATAGGAAAGCGACGTGCCTGGTCCATTACCTGTCTTGCACTGACGTCAGAGCCGTACAACACCGTCAGGTTAAAATCCTTTTCCTCCTCCTTCAGCACGTTGTTGGTGATGTATTCGCACACCTTATCAATATAATAGCTCTCCTCTCCCATCAAAAGATATACAGGAGCGACCTTTCCGGCCTGTAGTTCTGCCATTATATTCTTATATGCCTCGGCGGAAGACTGTTTCTTCTCTGCCATTGTCTATATACGATATGTAAGTAGCCGGATTTATTTCCGACTACTTACATTTTTTTATGTGTTATGTTTTTGGCGCTTTTATTATGCCAACAGTCTCTTTACGATGCCAGAAATGACACCACCGTCGGCCTGTCCCGCCATTTTCTTTGATGCAATGCCCATCACCTTGCCCATTTCCTTGATGCTTGCAGCACCCGTCTGTGCGATGATGTCCTTTACGATAGTCTCTATCTCAGCCTCAGAGAGAGCCTTTGGCAGGTACTCCTCTATCACGGCAACCTGTGCCAATTCAGCGTCAGCGAGGTCCTGACGGCTCTGCTGCGTATATGTAGCGGCAGACTCCTTGCCCTGCTTTGCTAGTTTCTGGAGTATCTTCATGGCATCAGCGTCCTCCAGCGTATCGTTTGCGCCAGGAGCAGTCTTTGCCTCGATGAATACCTTCTTGATGTTGCGCAATGTTTCAAGTCGAACCTTGTCTCGAGCCTTCATTGCTTCTTTGATGTCTGTGCTAATCTGATCGAATAACATGTCTTTTTCGTATTTAGTGGTTAAAGAATAATTCTTAAAACGCAGCTCACCCTTAGGCGAGTCTTACTTCAGGAAGCGTTTCGTTATGCCGCCATAGTTCTCTATCCTACGGTCCCTGAGGAACGGCCACCAGCGTCTTACGTTCTCGCTGTGGTCAAGGTCAATGTTCACTATTACGCTCTCCTCTTCGTTGTCAGACGCGCGGTAGTACAATTCTCCCTGTGGTCCTGCTACGAACGAAGAACCCCAGAACTGTATTCCGTCTGTCTGCTGGCTTGGGTCAGGCTCATATCCCACGCGGTTTACGGCTATTACCGGCAATCCGTTAGCCACCGCGTGTCCGCGCTGTACCGTTGTCCACGCCTCGCGCTGTCTCTGCTGCTCCTGAGGTGTATCAGTAGCCGCATATCCGATAGCAGTAGGATATATAAGAATCTCGGCTCCAGCCAGAGCCATCAGTCGTGCTCCTTCCGGGTACCACTGATCCCAGCATACCATTACGCCAAGGCGTCCCACCGAGGTGTCAATAGGCTCAAAACCTATGTCGCCAGGTGTGAAATAGAACTTCTCGTAGTACGCTGGGTCATCAGGAATATGCATCTTGCGATATTTTCCCGCAATGCTACCGTCTTTCTCTATCACTACGGCAGTGTTGTGATACAATCCCGGAGCGCGGCGTTCGAATAGCGATGTGACGATGACAACGCCCAACTCCCTTGCCAGCTTGCCGAAGAAGTTCGTTGACGGGCCAGGAATAGGCTCTGCGAGGTCAAAGAGGTCAACATCCTCCATCTGGCAGAAATACACGCTATTGTGCAGTTCCTGCAGCACTATCAGTTCAGCGCCTCGTCTTGCCAGGTCAACAATGCCCTCCGCCAGACGTGTCATGTTCACTTTAATGTCAGCAACGTTATGCTGCTGCAGTATTCCTATCTTAAGTTCTTTCATATCTACTTTTTCCTTATTCCTTAATCCTTATTGTCTTCCCCTTGTATAGCTACAGGCACCTGCATCGTGCAGCAGTGGATAGAGCCATGCTGCCTGACGATAGTCCTTGAGTCAATCGCTATTATCTCCCTGTCAGGGAACGCCTCTGCTATAGCCTCACATGCCGCCATGTCATTCTCAGGCTGATCATACGTAGGAACAATCACGGCGCCGTTGATAATAAGGAAGTTAGCATACGTAGCAGGCAATCTCTCTGCATCATCCTGAGGATTATTATACAGCATTTCCCCATCGTCATATATCGCCTTTGGCTGTGGCAATGGTATCAGTCTGTACGGTTTTCCGTCAGCTGTGCGCAAAGCCTTCAGTTCCTCTTCCAGGGCAAGGAAATCGTCGTATTGCTCATCCTCCCTGTCGTAGCACTTGTTGTATAACAGCGTATCATCAGGCGCAATCCTTACCGTTGTATCGATGTGTCCATCCGTATCATCTCCTATCAGCTGACCGTGGTGCAGCCACACTATGCGCTTCGCCTTAAGTCTCAATCTCAACTCCTCGTCAATCTCTTCCACTGACATTGGCTGGTTACGGTTAGGCGCCATGAGGCAGAATTCCGTTGTAAACACCGTACCTTTGCCGTCACTCTCTATCGCACCGCCTTCCAGTACCATGTCGTCGTTATCCGAAAGACGCGGCGTTCCGTTCTCTTCCGTATCAAAGGCGCCATCCTTATGCAGCGTCTCGGTAATCTTGTTGTCCAGTGACGCCTCAAACTTATCACCCCATCCGTTGAATCTGAAGTCGAGCATTGTCAGTTTTCCGTCGTCAGATACGAGCGAGATAGGACCATGATCACGCGCCCATGTATCGTTGCTGTTGCAGTGGCAGATATACACCTTCGCCATCTGTTCCGCTGTCAGTCTGGAGCTGAGCAGTGCTCCCACCTTTATTGGGTGAGGAGTAGCCACGATCAGGTTTTCGTAGTGCGTTATGGCATCCGCCATTTGCACGTAAGTCTCTGTTATATCTTCCAGATATGGCAGCCAGTCCGTCTTTTCGTGCGGCCATGTCAGCATCACCATACTCTGTTTCTCCCATTCTGCGGGAAGTCTTTTCTTTGTCATAGTGCCGACAAAGTTACAAAAAAATCCCCGAAACGCCAAAATGTTTCGGGGATTTTGTGTATATCAACATCGTTGGTGTTCATGTTCGCCTGCGAGTAACCGTGTCGGCTGCTCATGCGAATATTGCGTTAATGAATGTTAATTTTTAAAACGCGGTTTTGTGGGGTGATTTTTGCAGAATGATAAAAATTGCCTTTGTAACTATCTGAAAATCTTAGCGTTGTAATCGTATAACTTTTACACTGTAATCGTGCCTCAATTACATTGTAATCGTGCAACGATTACCGAGTGATCGTGCAACGATTACAGCGCAACCGTAAAACGATTGTTTTAGAGGGGTAATCGTGTTTGTTAATAGATGTTAAGTACAGGTGTGTTGTGGGCACAAAAAAATGCTTGGCACCTGTTGTGGTACCAAGCATTTTGTAGTGTTATGGGTGTGTTTCCCGATAAGTCTGGATTTACTCTTCCTTCTTTGAGCGTGCGCTGCGCTTGCGCTTTGGCTTTTCGGTGCTTACAACGTCAACCTTTACGCCAGCGAGTTCTGGGTCGATGAGGATACGTCCGCAGTGCTCACAAACGATGATCTTCTTGTGCATCTTCACGTCGAGCTGGCGCTGAGGTGGAATCTTGTTGAAGCAACCGCCGCAGGCATCACGCTGAACGTAAACGATGCCGAGACCATTGCGGGCATTCTTGCGGATGCGCTTGAAACTCTGAAGGAGACGTGTCTCTATCTTCTGCTCCAGATCCTTTGCCTTTGCCTTGAGGATATCCTCCTCTTCGCGTGTCTCCTGCATGATTTCGTCAAGCTCGCCGCGCTTGTCCTCGAGGTCGCGCTCGCGGTCATTGATGAGCTCTTCTACGCGCTCCTTGTCGTTCTTGCGGTCGTTGATGCGCTGCTCTGCCTCGCGAATCTTCTTGTTGCAGAGGTCTATCTCAAGCGAAGTGAACTCTATCTCCTTGGTAAGAGTGTCGTACTCACGGTTGTTTCTTACCTCGTTGAGCTGCTTGTTGTAACGCTCCAGGTTTGCCTTTGCCTCTTCTATGTCAGCAGTGCGCTGCTTTACGGCTGTGGTGTAGTCCTCAATGTCCTTCACGATGCGGTCAAGGCGAACGCTGAGGCCCTCTACCTCGTTCTCAAGGTCTTCCACTTCGAGAGGCAACTCACCACGGAGGGCACGCTTCTCGTCAATCTGTGACAGTGTTGTCTGCAACTGGAAAAGTGCTTTGAGCTTCTCTTCCACTGTCAGGTCTTTAGGATCTTTTCTTGCCATTGTCTTTTAAAAGTATTTTATTGGATTTGTATTATTCTTCGTTATCATAGTCCTCACGCCCGGACATTTGTCATTTATTATCTCTACGAGCAACTGTGAGGTATATTGTTCGCTCTCATAATGGCCGATGACGGATATCTGTATCTCCTGTTCGTGGCCGAAGTATTCGTGATAGTGCATCTCGCCCGTGAGCAGCGCATCGGCACCGTGGCGCAAGGCGTTGGAGAGAAGGAAGGAACCGGCACCGCCGCAGATGGCGATAGTGCGGATAGGACGCTCAAGGAGTTCGTTGGTCATGACGCAACCGGCATGGAATGTCTCCTTCACCTTATATATATATTGCTCAGCGGTGAGCGGGTGGGGTAGGGTTCCTATGACGCCTGCGCCGCCCTCAACGCCATTTACCTCGCGGGCGTCGAGCAGCTGTATGTCCTGAAGACCCAGCTGGCGGGCTATCATGTAGTTGACGCCGCCTCTTGCGCTGTCAAGGTTGGTGTGCATGGATACGATGGTGATGCCGTTCTGTATGGCGAGCATGACACAACGCTGCACCTGGTCGCCATCGCTTATCTGGCGAAGACGACGGAAGAGCAACGGATGGTGCGATACAATCATGTTGCACCCGTTGTCCTTTGCCTCGTTGACGATTGCCTCGGTAACGTCAAGGCACAATAAAACCCCTGAAACTTCCGCCTCTGTCAATCCTACCTGCAAGCCGGCATTGTCATACTCTTCCTGCAGGGGCAAAGGCGCGAAACACTCAAGGGCACTAATTACATCCTTTATTTTCACGCTGCGTGATATGTCTTTTGTTTTTATTTCTGCTGCAAAGGTACATATTTTATTTCAAACTGCCAAACCATTGCGTGCCTTTTGCGATAATTTAACATAATAATTTGCTCGTTTCGGTTTTTATTCGTATCTTTGCGCTGTTAAAAACCTTAATTATGAGAAGAAAAGAAATGATTCTGCGCGAACAGTATGTCGCTTCGCCAAATCGATATGATAATGAGGACGTGCTCTATCGACGCTGTGGACGTTCGGGAGTGAAACTGCCGAAGATAAGCCTCGGATTCTGGCATAATTTCGGATATAACGATCCGTATGATCGCTGTCGCGAAATAACACATTATGCCTTCGATCATGGCATAACGCACTTTGATCTGGCCAACAATTACGGACCACCGTACGGGGCTGCGGAGGAAGTGTTCGGACGACTGATGGATGAGGACTTCAGACCGTATCGCGATGAATTGTTTATTGCGTCAAAGGCGGGATATGATATGTGGGAAGGACCTTACGGTAACTGGGGTTCGCGCAAGTATCTCATGGCGAGTCTGGACCAGAGCCTGAAAAGGATGAAGCTGGATTATGTGGACCTGTTCTACAGTCATCGCTATGACCCTGAGACACCGTTGGAAGAGACGCTGCAGGCACTCGTTGACATGGTGAAGCAGGGAAAGGCATTGTATGTGGGTATTTCACGTTGGCCACTGGAGGCACTGAAGTTTGCAAAGGAATATCTCGCTGCGCATGACGTGCCGTTGCTGATATATCAGGGAAGGGTGAATATGATAGACCATTCGCCGATAGATGATGGAATACTTGACTATTGCGCCGATAATGGTATCGGATTTATCTCCTTCTCGCCGCTTGCGCAGGGACTGCTGACGGATAAATATCTCAATGGTATTCCTGAGGGATCACGCGTTACTCATAGCGTTCATCTGACAAAGGATGCGCTCACTCCGGAAATGATAGCGCATCTGCGCGATATGTCGGACAAGGCAAAGCAGGAGGGAAAGACGCTTGCCGACAAAGCGCTTAACTGGGTTCTGGAACAGAGAGGCGTGACGTCTGTCATCGTGGGCATAAGCCGCGTGGAGCAGATGGAACGTAATCTTGCTGCTATATCATGAATTTACCAGAATATAAGAATATAAGAATAAAAAAGACGCAGAACGACAAATACGAAGTGTTTGACGTTCTGCGCCAGCGTTATGTTGCCCTGACACCAGAAGAGTGGGTGAGGCAGCATTTCGTGAATTATCTTATCACAGACCTTGGATATCCTAAGGCGCTGATGGCTAACGAGGTGGAACTGACGGTGGGCGAAAAGCATCTGAGATGCGACTCTGTGCTGTTCGGAGACGACAGAAAGCCTCGCATGATTATGGAGTATAAGGCTGAGGGAGTGCCGCTGACGGAAAAGGTTATTACGCAGGTAACGACCTATAACATGCTGCTGCATGTGGATTATCTGCTTGTCAGCAACGGAAACAATCACATCTGCCTACACTTGGATAGGGAACAGAACAAATGGGTGTTCCTATCACAGATTCCCCGCTACAACGAACTGACCCTTTAAGGTCATGTATGACTTCTCTGCGTCGCTGATCTCTGCCGTCACTGTGTATGCGCTGCTGTCACTGTTTGGACTAAGAGAAACGGTAACGCTAACCTCTGGACATACACTAGGAGAGGCTATCTCCGTAAGACGGCACATCTTTATGGTGTCTATCTTCAGATCCTTGCCGCAAAGCAACTCGCTGCACTCGCGAATCATCTCTATATTGCATACGCCAGGGCTTACTGGCTTGCCAGGGAAGTGACCCTTGTAACATTCGCAGTCTTCAAGTAACTGCGCATCGTAACGACATGATAATTCGCCAGTGTGCTCTTCGTTCTTTATCGTGAAAAACTTATCTTTCAGTAACATTGTTGTATCTTCTTTTTTATTCTACGAATATCTTCATCTTTGTCTCTGCTATTACCTCACCACCGCAACTTGTCTTGCCGGACATGAGCGTAATGCCATCAACCTCTGCACCGAATACTACCTCGGTGAACAGTTCATCACCAACACTCGGACGCTTGTAGCAATGGTAGTTCTTTACCTCACCAATGTAACCTACCGGTGCAGGTAAACCCTTGAGGAAATATCTGTAACCAGCAAAGGCGGAAGCTGACTGGGCTATGTGTTCTATCAAACCCGTCTCTGCCATCATACCATCCTCTTCAATGAAGTAATTATCCGCCTTTACACTGAGACCAGAATGGCATACATCACCCTCCGCATCAATGAATTTGTCAACCATAACGATAGGAGCACGCTGTGGTATCAACTGAAAAATCTCTTCGTCTTTGTATAGCATAATAAATAAATGTGTGAATAATCTTATAATGCGAAAATCAATACAAAGATAGCAAAAAGTTAAGGTAACAGCCGCCTGTAAAATCCTTTTTTACGTAAAAAATAAAAAAACTAATGAAAATATTTGCTTGTTTGAAAAAATATTTATACCTTTGCACTCGCATTTGAAAAATGCCGATTGCAAACGCATTCGCATCCCTATGATTCACCATAATGAATGTCAACGCATCGCAGTCGTATCATTATTAAAACATGGTGCCCGTAGTTCAGTTGGTTAGAGCGTCAGATTGTGGTTCTGAATGTCGTGGGTTCGAGCCCCACCGGGCACCCTTGAAGAAGCATCCTTATTAGAAGGATGCTTTTTTTGTGTGGTTATATTTGGTGTAATGTTGTTTTTATGTAACCAAGGTTCAAGTGTGTTCTATGATTTTTATTGTAAGAAAGTTTGGTCAGATGGATAATGGTTCTGCTTGTTGGATATGTGGCATGAACTCATCTTCTTTGGCAAGGATGACGTTGAAGGACGATGAATTAGGGAATCGGTTGAAGTACGTATCATTGCTCATGAAAAGGTCTATGCGAGAGATGCGTGGGTCACGGAGCATGGTGGTACGGTACGCCACTATACGTTGGCGTATGCGTGGCAGTACCTTGAGGCCCTTACGCCCGTCTGTGAAATGTACGAGTGCTATGACGTGCCATACCTTTCTGGCACTGTAGATCGCTTCCCTCTGCTCTGCCGTTGACTTGTGTGAGATGGTGAGTGCACGTCCGAACCTCTCATTGATAGTGGTCATCATCTGACGGAACAACTGCCCGTGGGCAGAGGTGTCCTTTAGTCCGTTTACACCGATGTAGTAGTGTATCATCTCGTGGATGATGGTGTCTTCCCACTCACGTTCGGTCATGTCAAAGCAGATGCTGAACTTCAGATGGAAATCATACAAACGAGTACCGTGAAGCAACGTGCGTTGCTTCTTTGCTCCACACTGTCCTACAAACGTACGAGCCCTGCTCAGCTGTATCGGTGGCAATGTGAGTTTGCCATCGAACATCTGAACATTGAACTCATTGAATTTTTGTGTTATGAACGGTATGGTAGGAATCATTATTTGTTTTGTCTTCGTTTTCGTCTTCGTTTTTTTGTACACAAAGGCACAAAGGCCACAAAAGGAAGCCCCCTCCCTGCCTCCCCCTTCAGGGGAGGAGATTTGAGTAGCTTTGACTATGACTGACCCCTCTGCCCTTTGGGCACCTCCCCTTCAAGGGGAGGAGCTCTGCTTACAGGTAATCATTTGCTATTTGAACTGCTCCCCTCAAAGGGGAGCTGCCGAAGGCTGAGGGGGGGGCGTTGTTAACTGTTAACTGAAAAAGTCCTCGTTATCGTTATCGTTTTCGTCTTCGTCTTATCTTACTTGCAACTTCTTTCTTCCTACGATGTATAGTCCAGATGCGAAACCATTGTATGTGTTGGTGCCAGGGCGTACATCGAGGATACGTACGAGACCACCACTGATGGTGTGCATACGCAGGGTGGTAGGGTAGGTGCTCTCTACGATGATGTCACTACCTACAGTGTATATCTGTAGGTGCGAGCCGTTGAGGTCATCCTCCTGATCCTCCGATTCCTCTGGTTCCTCGCTACTAATGTTGTCATTGTTGATACCAAAGCTTCCAATGATGATAGACTTTGAAGACGAACTTGTGGCAGTCATGTATGTGCGGAATGGAAGTACATTATGTGCTCCGTTATTGAATTCTGTGCCATTTTCTTCATTATTATTATTGATAACGTATGTAGCATCGTCTTTGTGTAGGAATGTACCGACATGGACGTATCCGTTGACATTGGTTGACATTACTCCTGTCACGGGTATAGTGGTTCCATCAGAACTGAAGGTGATTGTCTGTATGTCATCCTTGCTCCAAGTCTCATTCATCTTCTCCTTGTAGAACTTACTGCTGAGGTCAAACTCATAGTAGCGTTCACCAGGGAAGCTTACGATGTATGGGATGTTGGCTTCCAAAGGTTTGTAGTCAG
>JAGHTW010000064.1 GCA_018065145.1 Candidatus Prevotella equi | reverse complement strand
GGATTGTATTCCTTCTCCTTCTTTTCGCTTTTCTTTTCTTGACTTATCGTAAGGCGACCGAATGTAACGCCAAGAACGGCGTCTTCATCTTCCGCATTGTCAATGTGTACCTCTACGTCTTCTATGTATGCAGGCAGTTCCTCTATTGTCTCGCACATCAGTTTTGAACGATGGAACTTCTTCTTGTCACGTTCGCCGATTATAAATAATGATTTACCTGCGCGCGTCATTGCTACATAGAGAAGGTTGAGGTTGTCAACAACGTTCTGTATGTGCTCCTCCTCGCCCTGTTCCTGATAGATGGTGCCCTTGAACGATGTTACGGTGCGATACTCCAATGGAACCATAGGCAGTTGAGAGAAAGGCTCTATTGTTGGTTCTGCCCAGATGGTAGAACTCTTCGGGTTGCCATTCCAATTGCAATATGGTATGATGACGTGGTCAAACTCCAAACCCTTACTCTTGTGTATCGTCAGTATGCGAACGCCATTTATCGCTGCTGTCTCGATTGTTGTAGCAGCGATGTCAGACTCCCAAGCCTTGAGGAAGTCTTCAAGCACAGGAGCCATGTCGTTGGAGAAGCCATGAAGTGCATCAAAGAATGCGGAAAGATAGGCTCCTTCTTCGTGTCTGTCAGTAAGGTTGAAGATTCTAAGTAGTTCTTCTGTTATATCGTGTAACGTTTTGGAAACAAGAGAGTAACGCTTGCTTGTGAATTCTTCTGGTAGAACCTCGTAAAGGTCTTCTGAATTAGAGAATATATCGCGGCCAATGTCTTCACAATTCTTTATGAAAGAGTAGTAGTCTTTTACGAGAGCAGCAAGTGCGACGTTGTCTTTTTCGTTCACGAGAAGCTTCATTGCATTGACTATTATTCTCACGCATGCAGAGGCGTCGAGGCGGAATGCTTCAGTTGAAACGATGCGAATCTCACCGCCAGATCGCTGCTCAATGAAGTGTGCTATGTCAGAAATGTCCTTCTTCTTTCGCATGAGAATGGCAATGTCCTTCTGTTTAGCACCACGCTCAATGAGATCCTTTATGATGAGGTATGTGCGCTCGTTCATTTCTTCGAGCATGTCATGAGGTAACATCTCCATGCGCACCAGTCCATGTGTGTCCTGATGCTGTTGTGGTATCTCCTGGCAAACGTCAGAATAGGCTCTGCGTATGCTTTCTGCCTTCTCTAACGAGTATGCCTCTATCTCCTTCGCCTCCTTTTTAGCAAGGATGTCAAGGAATGTGTTGTTGAAGAGAATGACATTTCTCTCAGAGCGCCAGTTTGTCTTCTTCGGTTCAAACTGTAACTCATTGCTGTTAAACTCCTTGTCTATGTCGTTGAGAAGACGCCAGTCGCCAGAGCGGAAACGATAGATGCTCTGCTTTACATCGCCGACAATAAGATTGCTGTTGCCGTTGCCCATGCATTCCCTTAACAGTGTCTTGAAGTTAGCCCACTGTACGGTACTCGTGTCCTGGAACTCATCTATCATAACGTGCTCAAGGTGAGAACCTATCTTCTCAAAGATGAATGGAGAGTCCTCGTTGTCTATTATCTCGTTGAGTAACGACTGTGTATCGCTGAGCATGAATCGCTGGGCTGCATCGTTGAGGGTGTGGGCTGATTCTTCTATCCTTCTCAGAAGGCGAATGTCGTTGAGATGCTCCAATGTCTTCTTTGCCGAACGCCAGAAGATGGCATCGCGAGGACGTGTCTCTTCAAGTTTATTGATGGCAGGTATGAGACATTCCTCTGCAAGGTTGATGATGAAATCACGCTTATTGGAAGTCTTCTTGCACCATGCTGAAGAGTCGGACAGCGCCTTGGTGACACGTGAACCGAGAATCTTCTCATCGTCATCGGCAAACTTGCCCGAAGCAAGCTTGTGGAAATAACTTATAGGTCCAGAGGTGGTATAGGCAAAGTCATTGATAGTTAGACCACTATCCTCAATCATATCAAGGATTTCTTTTGCCTTGGTTTCGTATGTCTCGGATGTGGTCTTTATGATGCTATGCATGGACTTGCGGAAGTTGCTGAAGAAGTCCTTGTCAGCAAATACCTGGTCCATCTTTTTGCGATTGCGCTTGTAGAGTTCAAGGAAGATTGTTCCGCCGAATTTCTTTATCTGTCCGATGACATTCCACGACTTGTTGTCGGAGAGTTTTTCCTCCATGTACCCCTTGACAAGCTGCATCAGCTGTTTGTCTTCGGCAATGGAATCGATGATGATGTCAACAGCCTGCTCAACCACCTGGCTGTTGTTGAGGCCTACGCGAAGATTTGCATTCAGCTGCAGTTCCTTGGCAAGATTGCGGAGCACATTCTGAAAAAAGGCGTCGATGGTCTGTACCTTGAAGAAGTGGTAGTTGTGAAGGAGCAATGTCATGGCTTCGCCGGCCTTCTTTGATATCTCTTCCTCGCTGAGCAATGTGTCCTGTTTGAGGACTTCCATGTAGTTGCTTACCGAATGCTGCTTGTACTTCAATCCGTAGAGAGTGGAGAGAATACGCATCTTCATTTCTTCCGTAGCCTTGTTGGTGAAGGTTACGGCAAGTATTCCCTCGTAGGAATAAGGGTTCTGCAGAAGCAATTTGATGTATTCCAGTGCAAGAGTAAAGGTCTTACCACTGCCTGCGCTCGCCTTGTAAACGGTAAGCGTCTTGTCGCTGTTTTGGGCTTGTATGGATGGTGCGTTTGTCACAATGAGAAATAAGTTATATATAAAAAAGTTAAAATTATTCGCAAAGTTAAACAAAAAATTTGGAAATACCACGGAATTTTGTTACTTTTGCACAAAATATTAACCAAAATGCTGAAATTCTTGTCTATCGGCAGTGGGAGTAGTGGAAATTGTTACTATCTCCAAACCGCCAATGACGCTCTCTTAATAGATGCTGGAGTGGGTATAAGAACCGTAAAGAAACATCTGCATCAATACGGACTGAGCATAGAGAGCGTCAAACATATATTGATAACCCATGATCATGCTGACCATATAAAGACGGTTGGTGTGATAAGTAGTGAATATGATGTTCCTGTCTATGCTAGTCACGAGGTGCATGTAGGCATACAACGCAACTACTGCGTGCCAAAGAAGGTGCCTGCTGAGAACGTGAAGATATTGGAGAAGGGAACGAGAACAAAGATAGGTGATTTCTATGTTACCTCTTTTGCTGTTCCGCATGACAGCTCTGGCAATGTGGGCTACCGCATTGAGGTGGATGATGTTACGTTCTGCCTCATGACAGACGTAGGACATGTGACGGAGGAGATGCAGTCTTACATAGGAGAGGCAAATTATCTCGTGCTTGAGGCGAACTATGATGAGGAAATGTTGCGTGACGGTCCTTATCCACAGCATCTGAAGACACGTATTGCTGGTCCTACAGGACACTTGTCCAACCGTTCTTGCGGAGAGGCGATAGCAAATTACGGCACGTGCGACTTGAAGCATGTGTGGCTATGTCACTTGAGCGAGGAGAATAATCATCCAGTACTGGCTCTGAAGACGGTGGAAGATACACTCAGAGGATACGGAATCGTAGCAGGAAAGGATTTTATCGTGGAAGACCTTAAACGTAAGTCACCTTCCGTCGTCTATGATTTAGAATAGGACAATTTAACGAGGGTACGTTGGCGTGCCCAATATACAAATAAAAAAGGAGGAAAATTATGAAAAGGATATTATTTACTATTCTTGCTCTTGTGAGCTTTACGCTTTGCAGCATGGCTCAGGCAGAGATTAAGTTTGACAAGACAACAAGCAACTTCGGTACCTTCAGTGAGTCAAACCCTATCCAGAAGTGTACCTTCACCTTTACCAATACCGGAGATCAGCCGCTGATAATCAATCAGGCTGTTGCCTCTTGCGGTTGCACGGTGCCTAAATATACAAAGACTCCTGTAAAACCAGGCGAGAAGGGAACGGTGGAGATTACTTATAACGGTAAGGGTAAGTTCCCTGGACACTTTAAGAAGACCATCACTATCCGTACTAACGGAACACCGGAGATGGTTCGCCTATATATAGAAGGTGACATGACAGAAGCGAAGTAAAAATGTTATCATTCACAGACACAGAAAAGACAAAAGCCCTTGGTATCATTGAGGATATCAGGCATAGTATAGGAACGGCGTTACTTCCCCTCGATGAGGAGAAGTTACGCCGTATCTTGTTTAAGGCAATGGAAGAGGGTAGGGTGCAGAGAGATGTGTTTGGGCTTAACCCTGTCCTGATGGCAATGCAGACTGCGTATATTGCCATTGATGAAATAGGTCTAAGACGTGACGGACTGATTGCTACGTTGTTGTACCCCTTGCTCGTAAACGATGATACTGCCAGTGACGATGTGATGCTCACTATGGAACAGGTGGAGGAAAACTTCGGTACGGGCGTTTCTGCTATATTGAAAGGACTGCAGAGAGTTCAGGAACTGTATAAACGTAATCCCGTTATTGAATCGGAGAATTTCCGTAACCTCTTGTTGTCGTTTGCAGAGGATATGCGTGTTATCCTGATCATGATAGCTGACAGGGTGAACGTGATGAGAGAGATAAAGGATGCTCAGAATGTTGACGCAAGGCAACGGGTGGCACAGGAAGCAAGCTATCTTTATGCTCCTCTTGCTCACAAACTTGGATTGTATAAACTCAAGAGCGAACTGGAAGACTTGTCACTGAAGTATCTCGAACATGATGCTTATTATCATATTAAGGAGAAACTGTCTGCCACGAAACGTGTACGAGATAAGTATATTGAGGACTTTATAGAACCAATACGCGAGAAACTGACGGCAATGGGGCTTGAGTTCCACATGAAAGGACGTACGAAGAGTATTCACTCCATCTGGCAGAAGATGAAGAAACAGAAATGTCCGTTTGAGGGAGTGTATGATCTTTTCGCTATACGTATCATACTTGACTCAGCACCAGAAAACGAAAAGATGGAGTGCTGGCAGGTGTATTCCGTGATAACGGACATGTATCAGCCTAATCCAAAGAGACTGAGAGACTGGCTCTCCGTACCTAAGAGCAATGGCTACGAGTCGTTGCATATCACGGTACTTGGACCTGAGAAGAAATGGGTTGAGGTGCAGATAAGGACAGAACGCATGGATGAGATTGCGGAGAAGGGACTTGCTGCACATTGGCGTTATAAAGGCGTGAAGTCTGGTGGAGGAATGGATGAGTGGCTTGGTGCCATACGTGCAGCATTGGAGGCTGGCGATGACATGCAGGTGATGGATCAGTTCCGTATGGACCTTTATGAGGATGAGGTTTATGTGTTTACGCCAAAGGGCGAGATACGTAAGTTTCCTGCTGGTGCTACGGTGCTGGATTTTGCTTATCATATACATTCCCGAATAGGTAACCAGTGCGTTGGTGCTCGCATCAATGGTAAGAATGTTACTATGAGAGAGCCGTTGCGTTCTGGTGATACGGTGGAGATAACGACATCGGTTAGTCAGAAACCAAAGCGTGAATGGTTGCAGTTGGTAAAGACTTCCCATGCAAAAAGCAAGATACGCAAGGCGCTTAGTGATGCTTCTGCACGTGATGGCGTTTATGCAAAGGAGTTGTTGGAGCGACGCTTCAAGAATAGAAAGATAGAGATAGAGGATAGCATTATGCATCAGCTCATTAAAAAAATGGGCTATAAGGAAGTGTCGGAGTTCTATCTCGCTATCGCTAATGAACAGCTCGATGTTCTGGAAGTCATAGAAAGGTATCTTGAGATAAAGAATCCTTCGGCGGTAAACTCTGCTACTGCTGCATCTGCCGAGACACGCTCTGCTGCGGATTTCGTTCTGCGTGAACCGAATGGCGAAGAGGGACTACATGGAAAAAGTGGTTCGTCAGATGTCCTTGTTATTGACCGTAACCTGAAAGGTGTTGACTACTCACTTGCAAAGTGTTGTCATCCTATCTATGGTGATGATGTGTTCGGATTCGTTACTGTGTCGGGTGGTATCAAGATACACCGCGAGGATTGTCCTAATGCAACAGCACTGAGAGAAAGGTTCGGTTATCGTGTCGTAAAGGCAAGATGGAGTGGAAAGGGTAATGGACAGTATGTTATAACACTGCAGATAATAGGTAATGACGATATAAGCATTGTCAATAATATAACTTCCGTCATAGCTAAGGAGGGAAATATCACAATGCGAAGCATAAACATAGACACTATTGACGGCTTGTTCCGGGGTACGCTTACTGTAATGGTTGACGATACATCACGCCTTGAAGCCCTCGCGAAAAAATTAAGAAGCGTAAAGGGTGTTAAGGCTGTTAGCAGATTGTAATAGAATGTTACATAAACGATAACTGCGCGTTAAATTATTTTTTGAAATGTGAAATAATGCAAAAGTTTAATGTTTTTGTAAAGTCTGCTTTGCAATTTGCAAAATTATGTTTAACTTTGTACGGCAAAAATACTAAAGCACATCACAATTGACATATAATGGAAGAATTTTACCGTACACATAGATACCTAGTGGAACACGTCAGTGCACCTGTAAGACGTACTCTTATGGATGAGATTGACTGGTCTGCACGCATGATAGGTATAAAAGGTACGCGTGGTGTCGGTAAGACAACGTTCCTGTTGCAATATGCCAAAGAATACTATGATATAGAAGATAAGCGTTGCCTTTATATAAATATGAACAACTTCTACTTTCAAGGTCGTGGAATAGCAGACTTTGCAGGAGAGTTCTACAAGCAAGGGGGTAGGGTGTTGTTGATAGATCAGGTATTTAAGCAGTTTGACTGGAGTCATGAGTTGCGTAGGTGCTATGATTTGTACCCGAGACTGAAGATTGTCTTCTGTGGTTCGAGCGTGATGCGACTGAAACGGGAAAACCCTGAGCTGGGAGATATCGTAAAGAGTTATAACCTGCGTGGATTCTCGTTCCGTGAATACTTAAACCTCTGCACAGGAAGCGACTTCAGAAGTGTGACGCTTGATGAGATAATCCGACATAAGGATATTCTCGTAGCGGAGATATTGTCAAAAGTTAACCCTCAGCGTTATTTCGCTGACTATATACACCACGGATTCTATCCACTGTTCCGTGAGCATGCAGACTACGCAGAGAATCTGCTGAAAAGCATGAATATGACAACAGAGGTGGATATATTGATGATTAAGCAGATAGAGTTGAAATATCTGACAAAGATTAAGAAACTGTTTTATCTGCTTGCTGTTGCTGGACCTCAGGCTCCAAATATAAGTCAGCTGGCACAGGAAATACAGACGTCACGTGCTACTGTCATGAATTACATTAAGTATCTTGCAGATGCACGACTGATAAACATTATTTATCCTGTGGGTATGAAGTTCCCGAAGAAACCTACAAAGGTGATGTTGCATAACCCAAATCTCTATCAGGCTATCTTCCCTATCAACTTCGACGTCCAGACACAGATGGAGACCTTCTTCGTCAACACAATGTGGAAAGACCACAAGGTTAATCAGGCGGGTAAGGAACTGTTCTATACTATCGATGGAGAGAAACACTTCAAGGTTTGTGCCGCGACGGATATTCCAAGATATGGTAGTAATGGAATGCTGTATTGCCAATACACAGATAACAAATGTGGCGAGAATGTTATTCCGCTATGGCTGTTAGGTTTCTTATATTAATATATATAAGGTGTAGCAGGTAATAGTAATGAAAACTAATTGAGAAAACTACAACATATTATTTTAACTTTATTTTTTAAACAACAACAATGGCTAAAGAAAAAAAGTTTATCACTTGTGATGGTAACGAGGCTGCTGCTCACGTGAGCTATATGTTCACTGAGGTTGCTGCTATCTACCCAATCACTCCGTCATCTCCAATGGCGGAGCACACTGATGACTGGGCTGCACGTGGTCGTAAGAACATGTGGGGACAGGAAGTACTTGTACAGGAAATGCAGTCAGAGGGCGGTGCTGCTGGTGCCGTTCACGGTTCACTCCAGGCTGGTGCTCTGACAACAACCTATACAGCTTCTCAGGGTCTGCTGCTCATGATTCCTAACATGTATAAGATTGCTGGTGAGCTCCTCCCATGCGTGTTCGACGTTTCTGCTCGTACACTCGCTTCTCACTCTCTCTGTATCTTTGGTGACCACCAGGACGTAATGGCTTGTCGTCAGACTGGTTTCGCTATGTTCGCTTCTTCATCAGTACAGGAGGTAATGGACCTTACAGCTGTTCCACATCTCGCTACTCTTGAGACAAAGGTTCCTTTCGTGAACTTCTTTGACGGTTTCCGTACTTCTCACGAGTATCATAAGATTGAGGTGATGGATATGGAAGATATCAAGGCTATCACTCCAATGGAGTTTGTTGAGGACTTCCGTAACCGTGCCCTCACTCCAGAGCGCCCTGTAACACGTGGTACTGCTGAGAACCCTAACGAGTTCTTCACACACCGCGAGGCTTGTAATACTTACTATGACGCTATTCCTGACGTTGTAGAGAAGTACTGTCAGAAGATGACAGAAATCACTGGTCGTGAGTATCACTGTTTCAACTACTATGGTGCTGAGGACGCTGAGAACGTAATCATCCTCATGGGTTCTGCTTGTGAGGCTGCTAAGGAAGCTATCGATTACCTCCAGTCACAGGGCAAGAAGGTTGGTATGATCAACGTTCACCTCTATCGTCCATTCTCAGTTAAGTATCTCCTCGCTGCTATGCCTAAGACAGCTAAGCGCGTTGCTGTACTTGACCGTACAAAGGAGCCAGGTGCTGAAGGTGAGCCACTGTACCTCGACGTTAAGTCTGCATTCTATGATGTTGAGAACCGTCCAATGATCGTTGGTGGTCGTTATGGTCTCGGTTCTTGCGAGGTTACTCCTGCTCGTATCATCTCTGTATTCAACAACCTCGAACTCCCAGAACCAAAGAACCACTTCACTGTTGGTATCGTTGATGACGTTACAAACCTCTCTCTCCCAGCAGTAGAGGAGATGGCTCTCGGTGGAAAGTCTATCCAGGAGTGTAAGTTCTTCGGTCTCGGTGCTGATGGTACTGTAGGTGCTAACAAGAACTCTGTAAAGATTATCGGTGAGTCAACAGACAAGTACTGTCAGGCTTACTTCTCATACGACTCTAAGAAGTCAGGCGGCTTCACATGTTCACACCTCCGTTTCGGTGATGAGCCAATCCGCTCTACATACCAGATCACAACACCTAACTTCGTTGCATGTCACGTACAGGCTTACCTGAACATGTATGACGTTACACGTGGTATCCGTGAGAATGGTTCATTCCTTCTCAACACAATCTTTGAGGGTGAGGAACTCGTTAACTTCATTCCTAACAACGTTAAGAAGGTATTTGCTGAGAAGAATATCAAGGTTTACTACATCAACGCTACAAAGATTGCTCAGGAGATTGGTCTTGGTAACCGTACCAACACTATCCTCCAGTCTGCATTCTTCCGTATTTCTGAGGTTATCCCTGTTGATCTCGCTATTGAGCAGATGAAGGCATTCGCTAAGAAGTCTTACGGCAAGAAGGGTGACGACGTTGTAAATATGAACTGGGCAGCTATCGATCGCGGTGGTGAGTACAAGCAGCTTACTGTTGATCCAGCATGGGCAAATCTCCCAGCTGACGCTCCTAAGGAGGATAATGCACCAGCATTCGTTAAGGAACTTGTTCGTCCTATCAACGCTATGGCAGGTGACCTCCTCAAGGTTTCTGACTTCGTTAAGCACAACACTGTTGACGGTACATGGATGAATGGTACTGCAGCTTATGAGAAGCGTGGTGTTGAGGCATTCGTTCCAGTATGGAATGTAGAGAACTGTATCCAGTGTAACAAGTGTTCTTATGTTTGTCCTCACGCTGCTATCCGTCCATTCGTTATGACTGACGAGGAGAAGGCTGGCTTCAATGGTCAGACTCAGGACATCAAGGCTCCAAAGGCAATGGCTGGTATGCACTTCGTTATTGAGCCATCTCCACTTGACTGTCTCGGTTGCGGCAACTGTGTTGACGTTTGTCCAGGTAAGAAGGGTGAGAAGGCACTTGCAATGGTTCCTTACAACCCAGACGCAGAAGACATGAAGGCTCTCGCAGAGGGTTGGGAGTACTGCGTAAAGCAGGTTAAGTCTAAGCAGGATCTCGTTGATATCACTGCTTCTCCAAAGAACTCTCAGTTCGCTACTCCTCTCTTCGAGTTCTCAGGCGCTTGCTCTGGTTGTGGTGAGACACCTTATGTTAAGCTTATCTCTCAGCTCTTCGGTGACCGCGAGATCATCGCTAACGCTACAGGTTGTTCTTCAATCTACTCTGCTTCTATCCCATCAACACCATATACAACAAACGAGAAGGGTCAGGGTCCTGCATTCGACAACTCTCTCTTCGAGGACTTCTGTGAGTTCGGTCTTGGTATGGTAATTGGTAACAAGAAGATGAAGGAGCGTGTTGCTAAGCTTCTCCAGGAAGTTATCGAGATGAACGAGCCATCTGCTGAGTTCAAGGCAGCTGCTGCTGAATGGATTGAGAAGCGTGAGGATGCTGCTGAGACAAAGCGTCTTGCTGCTATCCTTAAGCCAATGATTGCTGACTGCGCTGCTAAGGGATGCCCAGTATGCAAGGAGCTTAAGACTCTCGATCACTATCTCGTTAAGCGTTCACAGTGGATTATCGGTGGTGACGGTGCTTCTTACGATATCGGTTACGGTGGTCTCGACCACGTACTCGCTTCTGGTGAGGATCTCAACATCTTCGTTATTGATACAGAGGTTTACTCTAACACTGGTGGTCAGGCTTCTAAGGCTACACCTCTCGGTGCTATCGCACAGTTCGCTGCTCAGGGTAAGCGTATCAAGAAGAAGGATCTCGGCATGATCGCTACTACATACGGTTATGTTTATGTTGCTCAGGTTGCTATGGGTGCTGACAATGCTCAGTGTCTCAAGGCATTCCGTGAGGCTGAGGCATACCACGGACCATCACTTATCATCGGCTATGCTCCATGTATCAACCACGGTCTTAAGATCAAGGGTGGTATGGGTCGCTCACAGGCTGAGGAGGCTCGTGCCGTTGAGTGTGGTTACTGGCACCTCTGGCGCTTCAACCCAGAACTTGCAGAGCAGGGTCAGAACCCATTCTCTCTCGATTCTAAGGAGCCAGACTGGTCTAAGTTCCAGGACTTCCTCATGGGTGAGGTACGTTATCTCTCTGTTAAGAAGGCATTCCCAGCAGAAGCTGATGAGCTCTTCGCAGAGGCACAGAAGATGGCACAGCGCCGTTATCAGACCTATGTTCGTCAGACAAAGATGGACTGGACTGAGTAATTGAATACTTAAAACATGAAAATATTAAGAACCGAAGGTGTATTCCTTCGGTTCTTTTTGTTTTTTATGCCTTTTTATTCGTTTGTTTCAGATTATTTTTGTAACTTTGTACCCAATTGTTGACGCTTAGAAAATGGTAGGAATGCGTCAGAAAGCCCGTAAAGTGGCAAAAAATGCATTTTCCTAAAAATGATAGGCTATTGGTCGAAGGTAAAAAACTGTTATAATCAAAATAAAAAGAAATGGACGAAACACAGACTTATGATCACGACAGAATCGTGAAGATCAACATTGAGGAAGAGATGAAGTCAAGTTACATTGACTACTCTATGTCGGTGATCGTGGCTCGCGCACTGCCTGATGTGCGTGATGGCTTTAAGCCGGTACATCGTCGCATACTCTTCGGTATGCGTGGACTCGGAAATACAAGTACACAACCATATAAGAAATGTGCACGTGTCGTAGGTGAGGTGCTTGGTAAGTACCACCCACATGGTGACTCTTCTGTATATGGAGCACTTGTACGACTGGCTCAGGACTGGAACATGCGTTATACACTCGTGGATGGTCAGGGTAACTATGGTTCAGTGGATGGTGACTCTCCTGCTGCTATGCGTTATACGGAGTGTCGTTTGACAAAGATGGGTGAGCATATCATGGATGACCTGGAGAAGGACACTGTTGATATGATGAACAACTTCGATGATACGTTGCAGGAACCATCTGTCATGCCAACAAAGATTCCAAACCTTCTCGTAAATGGTGGTAATGGTATTGCTGTAGGTATGGCAACGAATATTCCCACTCATAACCTTGGTGAGGTGATAGATGGATGTTGTGCATATATTGATAATCCAGAGATTGATGTAGAAGGTCTCATGCAGTACATCAAGGCACCAGACTTCCCTACAGGTGCTTATATTTACGGACTGCAGGGCGTGAAGGATGCCTATGAAACTGGTAGAGGCAGGATTATCATGCGAGCAAAGGCTGAGATAGAGGCTGGCGATACACATGATAAGATTGTTGTTACCGAGATACCTTACGGAGTAAACAAGGCGCAGCTTATTGAATATATAGCAGATCTTGTCAAGGAAGGAAAGATTGAGGGTATCAGCAATGTCAACGATGAGACTGGACGTCAGGGTATGCGTATCGTTGTTGACGTTAAGCGTGATGCAAACGCAAATGTTATCCTCAACAAACTGTTTAAGATGACAGCTTTGCAGTCTTCATTCTCTGTAAACTGTATTGCTCTCGTTAAGGGTCGTCCACGCCTTCTTTCTTTGAAGGAATGCGTTAAGTATTTCGTTGAGCACAGACACGACGTTACTATACGCAGAACACAGTTTGATAAGAAGAAGGCAGAGGATAGGGCTCATATCCTTGAAGGTTTGATTATCGCTGTAGATAATATTGACGAAGTTGTTCGTATTATTCGTGCTGCTCGTACTCCTGGTGACGCTCAGAGAGGTTTGGAAGAGCGATTCTCTCTCGATGAGATTCAGTCAAAGGCGATTGTTGACATGCGTCTTGGTCAGCTTACAGGACTTCGCGTTGATGAACTTCACGCAGAGTATGATGAGTTGATGAAACTGATAAGTTACTTACAGCAGATACTCGATGATCCTGAACTTTGTAAGAAGGTGATGAAGGATGAACTGATAGAGGTAAAGGAAAAGTATGGTGATGAGCGTCGTACCGTTATCAAGCTCAGTAGCGCAGAATTCAACCCAGAAGATTACTATTCAAATGATCCTATTGTTATAACAATGAGTCATTTAGGATATATCAAGCGTACGCTGCAAGCAGATTTCCGTGCACAGTCACGTGGTGGAGTAGGCAGTCGTGGTAGTAGGACACGTGAACAGGACTTTACCGAGTTTATCCACGCAGCAGAGGTACACGATACTATTCTCTTCTTTACAAAGAAAGGCTATGTTTACCAGATTAAGGGCTATGAAATACCTGAAGGTGCAAAAGATTCAAAGGGACGTGCCATACAGAACATGCTCCAGATGGATCCAGATGATAGCGTAAAGGCAATGCTTGAGATTCGCGGTAACAACTTTGATGATGAAGATTTCCAGCATAACCATTATGTCGTCTTTGCTACAAAGAATGGTACTATTAAGCGTACAGAATTGTTCCAGTACCGTAATCTTAGCAAGAATGGTCGTGGTATTCGCGCTATCAATATCCTTGATGGTGACGAAGTAATTGACGTAATGCTCACAAACGGTAAGAATGAACTTATCCTTGCAAGCAGCAATGGTCGTGCAGTCCGTTTCAATGAGAGCGACGTCCGTGTGATGGGCCGTGTAGCAACAGGTGTTCGCGGTATGCAGCTTGACGGTGCCGATGATAACGTTATTGGTATGGTTGTCGCTTACGATCCAGAGCAGTCGCTGATGGTT
Source organism: Candidatus Prevotella equi (assembly GCA_018065145.1). Lineage (GTDB taxonomy): Bacteria > Bacteroidota > Bacteroidia > Bacteroidales > Bacteroidaceae > Prevotella > Prevotella equi. The sequence goes on along the minus strand of JAGHTW010000064.1, from coordinate 20,831 downwards.
ATAAGCGAAAAGGGTTACGGAAAACGTTCAAAGATTGGTGTTCTGGAAGAAGTCACTCGAGAAGATGGCACTACATACTTTAAGGTAGAAGAAGGCGGTTATCGTCTTTCAAGCCGTGGTACCAAGGGTGTTAAGACTCTCAATATTACAGACAAGACAGGTAAGGTTATTGCTATCAAGTGTGTAACTGGTGAAGAAGACCTGATGATTATCAATAAGAGTGGTATCGCTATACGCTTTGCTATTGCTGATGCTGGTAACGAGAAGGGACGTAATACTCAGGGTGTGAAGCTGATAGAACTTAAGAAACGTAATGAAAGCATTGCCAGCGTTTGTGTTGTACCACATGAGGATGTGGAAGAAAACGAATGCGATGTAGAGAATAATGATAACGACGTTGTAACAAACAACGATGTTGATACGTCTAATAACTAAATCACTCACTTAAAAATAGTTTTCAAAAGAACTACATTATGAAAAAGATTTTCATTACAATGATGATGGCTGTAGTAGCTACAGCGTCATTTGGTCAGAACAATCCTAAGATTGCAAATGAAGTAAAGGCGACAAAGGATTACAATGCTGGCGTTGAGCTTATTAACTCAAAACTTTCAGAGCTTAGTGATGAAGAAAAGGGTAAGGCATATGATGCTCTTTACAAACTTCTCAAACCTGAGTTTGACAAGAGTCTTGAGGCTGCTTCAACAGGAAATACTGCTGCTGTCAACAACAAGGTAGTCATGAATGCAATCAACATTGCTGCTCTTTGTCAGAAGTATGCTTCCAAAGACGCTGCTAAGGCAATTGCTGAAGTTACACCTGCCCGTCCAATGATGATTAACGCTGCGAACTCTACAGAGGATAATGCAGAAAAGTTGCAGTACAGCCTTTGTTATATTAATACAGCTGCAGAAGGTGATCAACTCATTGGTCTTGCAAACTTCTTTGCTGCTTTCTCTTGTTATCAGTCAGATAACTTCTCTGAGGCCGCTGCTTATGCTAAGGGCGCATTTAATGATGACCGTGTAAAAGAACAGGCAGAACAGATTTATCGTGTGTCTTATGAGCGTAATATGAAGACAAAGCAGGATTCGCTTAACTATGCTCAGGCACTTAAGGAACTTGATCCAGAGAAGTACTTCGTAAACATCTGCAACCTCTACATTGACATGGGTGAGAAAGAACTTGCACACAAGATGGTTGATGAAGCTCTTGAAAAGAATCCTAACAATAAGTTTGCTTATTTCATGCGTGCTTCTGAGAATAACGAGAACAAGAAGTATGATGAGGCTATTGCAAACTTTAAGAAGGTTATCGAGATTGATCCAGAGTTTATCTATGGTTACTTTAACCTCGCACTTTGCTACGGAAACAAGGCAGATGATATCAACGTAACAAAGGCAGACAAGAACGGTCGCCTCTTCGGTGATGATCTAAAGGCTTGTAACGAAGCATATACTGGAGCTATCACAAATCTCGAGAAGGTTCGTGAGATGGATCCAAACCATGAGACTATAAGCAACTGGCCAATGCAGCTTCGTATGTACTACAACCGCGTAGGACAGAAGGATAAAGCAGACGAAATCAGTAAGATGCTTGGCGATATGTAATTGCCATATCTGAAAAGATAAGAAACAATATAGGTAATAGGTTCGAGGTGCTGTAACTGTGTCTCGTGCTTATTACCTTTAATTATTCAATAGGTATGAAAAGGGTATTTAGCTTCATTGTATTGGTAACACTTGGTACTTTGTCACTCTTCGCTGCTTCAAATGTAAATAAGAAAGCAGAGAAGCAGATGAAGGCCGATATGGAAACAGTTAAGACAAATATCAAGTCAGGAAAAGACTTGGATAAGATGGAGATGTTGGTTAGAAAGCATCTTGGAGATTCTCTTTTCAGCGATAATATGAATCTTCGTGCACTTTTGGCAGATGTAATAAAAAAGCAGTATGAAGATGGTAACGAAAAAATGTACCTCAGGTCAAGTGTAGATACTGCACGTCTTATACATACAGGAAGGAAGATGTTCGTGGCTTGTCAGCAACTTGACTCTATAGATGCTAGACCGAATGAAAAAGGATTGTCAGTACTTACTTACAGAAAGCGTAATGCTGATTATCTCGCGCCATATAGAAAGAATATTTTCAAGGGAGGACTCTATTTCTTTAACCATCAGAAATGGAGCGAAGCATACGATATGCTTGATACTTATATAGATTGTCGTAAACAACCTCTTTTTTCTTCTACGCCTCTTGATAGTCTAAGCGATAATTATGCTGCTTATGTAGCACTTGTGGCTGCAAGTAATATGCATGATTTTGAGAAGGCTAGGAAATACGAAACAGAAGCATTACGATATGAACCTGCAAGAGAAATATCGTTGATTATTCTCGCAGAGATGGCAAGACTTAATAATAATCAGGAGAAGTTCAAAGACTATTTGCAGATGGGTTTTGAGCAGAATCCGAAGTCATCATATTTCTTTCCATATCTTATAGATTACTATAGTAACAGAGATGATTACGAGTCTGCGATGTACTATACGGACAAGGCATTGCAAACCGATTCCTTAAATGAAATCTTCCTTCTTGCCAAACATAGCACATTGATGAGTATGAAGGAATACGATAAGTCTCTGGAATATGGAATAAAGGTACTTAATGTGAACGATACAATATCAAAGGCGAATTACAATGTAGGTTATATTTATTATCAGAAAGCGCAGAATGCTATGAAGATAAGCGGTGTCCCATATCGCCAGCGTACTAGAAATGCACAGAAGTATTATCTGTTGTGCAAGCCATATATGGAGAAATATCGTAAGGCATGTCCTGATGACAAGGAACGTTGGAGACCTGTGTTGTATGATGTGTATCTGAATCTTAACCTTGGTAAGGAGTTTCAAGAATTAGATAAGTAAAGAAGAAATGAAATATCTTCCGTTATTGATTGTTGCGTTGTTGTTCTCTTGTCAAAAAAAAGAGAACAATAATGTCGTAACACCATGGGGAAGTGTCGTAGATGTTGAGGGAACTAACAGCGACACTATTCCAACGGATGATGATACCTATACTCTTGAGGATATTCGTAAGAATGGACAAATGATAATGCTGACACTTACAGGTCCTGCGACATACTACGATTATCATGGAAAAGGTATGGGTGTTCAGTATCTTATGTGTGAGAAGTTGGCAGAGTATCTTGGTGTTACTTTACGAGTGGATGTGTGTAAGGACACACTTGATATGCTCGAACGATTAAATAATGGAGAGGGAGATATCATTGCCGTTCCACTAAGGAAGGAGCATCAAAAGGGATTTATCACATGTGCAGACTCTTGGGCTGTGAATATAGACAATAAAGCGCTTGCTGACGAGATTGTAAAATGGTACAATCCACAAATTCTGGCAGAGACAAAGAAGCAGGAAGAATATATACTTACTGTCGGTAGTGTAACAAGACATGTTAATCCCTTTATGCTTTCAGCAGAGAAAGGAACAATATCCGTTTATGATAATTTGTTTAGGAAATATGCTCCGTCAGCAGGAATGGACTGGATACTTATGGCTGCGCAGTGCTATCAGGAATCATGCTTTGATCCACAAGCCCACTCTTGGGCAGGAGCATGTGGTCTCATGCAAATTATTCCTACTACTGCAGATCATCTTGCTTTGCCTCGCTCACAAATGTATCAGCCAGAACCGAATATCTCTGCAGCTGCGCGGTATATGAGGGAGTTGCAGTCTTTGTTCAAGGATGTTACAAATCCACAGGAAAGAATGAAGTTTGCTTTGGCTGCGTATAATGGTGGATATAATCATGTACGTGATGCTATGGCATTGACAAAGAAATACGGAGGTGTATGGCAAAGATGGAGTGATGTGAGAAGATATATATTAGCTCTTTCACAACCTGCTTATTATAATGATCCAGTTGTTTCTTATGGATATATGCGTGGTTCTGAAACTGCCAATTATGTCGATATGATTATGGATAGATGGCAACAATATCGCACTGCCCTTCGAACAGGAACAAAAATAGTTTCAAAGGTACCAACGCGGAAGCAAGTACACGTCAGACCGATGAATACAAAATCATCATTACTTGATGCATCACCGCACAGGGCTTCAAAAGAAAATAAATGGAGATAGGCAATGAAATCACAAGAAATGCTCATCAGGAATTTCCTTGATGAGCATTTCTTGTGTATATAATTTTTGATTGCTTGTGATATAGCGCTTTACGGATATAATTATTTTGCACCAGGTGCAGCATCGTTGCCTACTGCATCAATAGTAGCATTTGATGCTTTTGGACGGCCATCGTATTTTATTGCGTCTTTAGGCATATATTCCTTATGAAGCTCACTGACGTTAGGCTTTGATAATCCTTTTGTCGTTGTTGCAGCTGGGCCTGTAATGTCAAGAATAACAATATCGTTTGTACCTTTCTTCAGCCAACAGCCAGGTAAATACATTGTCTGCTGTGGACCAACATTCCAGAAGCGTCCTATACAGTGACCATTAATCCAAACCAAACCTTTTCCCCATGATGACATGTCAAGATAAGTGTCACCAATTTTCTTTACATTGAATGAACCAGTGTAGTATTTTGGCTGTTTGTTTGCAGGACCGATAGGCATCATTCGGTTAAACTGCAGAGATGCAGAGGTGAGTCCTTCTGTAAGAGGGAAAAGTCTAACTTGCCAGTTCTTTAAGTAATATGTGAGTTCATGAGTACCATCTGTAGTCATAAGTTCTACATCTTCAGTTATACCCTTACGGTCATGTATCATCTTTGAATAGTTTATACGTCCCATAGGATAAATGTATATAGCCAGTTGCGCACCTTCTTCTACAGCTTCGTTGATGCGAAGTGTATTTTCGAAATTTGTTCCGCGATAAAGCTGTCCAATCTCTTTGCCATTAATATAAACAATAGCATAGTCATGCATTTCGTTAATACGAAGCACCGCACCTTTCTGTAGCTTTGGCAGTGTGGTTGTGTAAAGAATAGAACCATAGCCCATGTCAAATTGTTCTATTGGTTGTGCTTCGTAACTTTCAATTACATCGCCAGCGGTATTAAAGAGATTACCTGCTTCTGTAAGTTTAATCTCAGGAATGGTTATCACAGGGATTGCCTTTGGTATTGCTGGAAGCTTCTTGTCTGTATATTTCTGTAAAAGGCTTCTTAGCTGATAATATTTCTCCGTAGCAGCACCTTGCTCATCAATAGGTGCATCATAGTCATAACTGGTACAATCAGGTGCAAATCCTGTGTTGTTTGCTCCCGCCCACCATGCAAATGATGTGCCGCCATGAGTCATGTAAAGTGAGAAAGAAATATTATTGTCCAGCATTGTTTTAATGCCGTTTACCATTGCATCTGCAGGACGTGTCTGATGTGCTGTTCCCCAACCATCAAACCATCCGCTCCAATATTCTGAACACATCAAAGGTGCATTAGGACGCAATTCCTTTACACGCTTGAACTGGTTGAGAACATTGGCGCCAGTACCGAAATTCATTGTCCACAAAAGGTCTGGCAATGCATTTTGTTCAAAGTTACTTGACCAGTCGCACTGGAATAATGATACTTTGTCAAAACCAACAGAACGCAGACAGTCACGTATCTCACTCACGTATGGCTTGTTCGTATCGTAAGAGCCATATTCGTTTTCTACCTGTACCATAATGATAGGACCGCCGTTTTGTATAGTAAGTGGAGCAAGTTGTTTACCTACTTCACTTTCGAAAATCTTTACACGCTCCATGAAATAAGGATCCTGTGTACGGAGCTTTATATCCTTCTTCTTCAGTAGCCACCATGGTAAACCACCCATCTCCCATTCTGCACAAACGTATGGACCAGGACGTACGATAACGTACATTCCATGTTTTTGCGCTAAACGGCAGAATGCTGCAACATCGTTGTTGCCTGACCAGTCAAAAACACCTTCTTTTTGTTCGTGTATGTTCCAGAAGATATAAATGCAGATGGTGTTCATGCCAAGTGCCTTACACATCTGGATTCTGTGTTCCCAATATGCGCGTGGAATACGTGGGTAATGAACCTCGGCAGCTTTAACCACAAAAGGTTTGCCGTCTAAAAGGAATGTACCATTGCCTGCTTCAAAACTGCTACTCTTTGTCGGTGCGGCAAATGTTGCCACAGAGAAGAGAAATGCCAATAGTGTTGTGAATAGTGTTTTCATTTGCTTATTTAAATCGTTTAGGTGTATTTTAATGCAAATTTAGTAAATTATCCCTTTTTCTACAAGAAAAATATGTCCTAAATCATCTTTTTGTGAATAATATTACTTAATTTTTACAAAATGTTTTGATGATTGGTAAAAATATACTAACTTTGCAGAGATTTTTATACTTTGCAGAGATAGCGAAAAAGCAAAGATTTGAAAGTTTAACAATGACAACATAATAAAAAAATGAAGAAAATCATTACATTGTTCGCCGTTGCGCTTATGGCAATTACTGCTATGGCACAAGAACAGGGCTTCTACGGAAACAAATTCTGGGACAACTGGTATGTTGGTCTCAATGGTGGTTTGGCAACAAAGACAAACCATCAGGCATTGATGAAAAACCTTAATGCGAATGCAGGTTTGCGAGTTGGAAAACTTTTCTCTCCAGTTATCGGTGTTGGTGTTGAAGGTATGGCGTTCTTTAACAACCGTGTTGACGCAAGCCACGAGTCTGAAGGTACAGCCATCAGATATCATCAGTTAGGACTTTATGCTACCGTAAACCTGATGAACGCATTCAAAGGTTACTATGGTGAGCCACGTAAGTTTGAGGTTTATTTCCTCCCTGCTTTCTATTGGGGACACACTTACGGTGAGTATAACTATGGTGCAAGAAAGAACACACTCGTAAACAAACTTGCGGTTGACTTGGCTTACAACTTTGGTCGTAGCATGGAATGGCAGGTATATCTCGAGCCATCTATCAACTTCCTTATCGCTGGTATGCGTGATGACGGCGTTTATCCAGGAACAGGCGAAGGTAAGAAGCTTGTGCTTTATGATATAAACAATTCCTTCCTTCAGCTCTCTGTAGGTGTAAACTACAAGTTCAAGACAAGTAATGGTACTCATAACTTTGCTATCGTAGAAGCTTGTGACCAGATAGAGATAGATTCACTTAACGAGGAGGTTAACCAACTTCGTGCTAAGGCTCTCAATGATGAGGAGAAGATTGTTTCTTTGCAGAAGGAGCATGATGACCTTGAGGAACAGCTTCAGGCATGTGAACAGAAGCCTGCACCTGTCGTAACAAAGGCCGTGTCTAAGGAGCCAGACCTTCCTGCTGTGTTCTATCCACTTAACAAGTCTATCATCACACCAGCACAGCAGCCTAATGTTGCTGTTGCAGCTGAGGTCTTGAAGAATCATCCAGAGTATAATCTCCTTATTAAGGGTTATGCATCTCCTGAAGGTCCACACGATAACAATACCTCTCTTGGTATCCGTCGTGCAGGAGCTGTCAAGACAATGCTTGTGAACAAGTATAAGATTGATGCTAATCGTATCACTGCCGAAGGTTGTGGTGAGACAGATGAACTCTTCCCTGTATTCGAGTTCAACCGTGTTGCTGTAATGTTCCTCCAGAAGAAGGACAAGTAAATAAAATTAACACCTTATATAATATATATATAGAAGATGAAAAAGATTATCATATTATTTGCAGCAGTAGTGATGTCACTCTCTGCAATGGCTCAGGAACAAGGCTTCTACGGAAATAAATTCCTTGATAACTGGTACATTGGTGTTAATGCCGGTGTAGGAACCGGAACAACAAACCATGCACTCTTGAAGAATCTTAACTTCAATGCAGGTTTGCGTTTGGGCAAGCTCTTCAGCCCAGTCTTCGGTCTTGGTATTGAAGGCAACGTTTACTTCGGTAACCGTCACGGTGCAATTCTGAATGCAGAAGGTACACACCATCTTTCTACTGGCAGCGCCATACATTATAGCCAGATTGGTATCCTTGGTACTATTAACATTAACAATGCCATTGCTGGTTACTATGGTGAACCACGCAAGTTTGAGGTATTCTTCGTTCCTGCATTCTCTTGGGGACATAACTATGGCGATAATGTACCTGGTACAGTGCTTAACACTTTCGTTAATAAGTTAGCGTTTGACTTCTGTTACAACTTTGGTAATGACAAGCAGTATCAGCTCTATCTTGAGCCATCTATCAACTATGCTATAGCAGGTATTGAGGATCCTAAGACTGATGGTCAGAATGTACAGCAGAACATCGTACGTTACAATATCAACGATTCATACCTTCAGCTTAATCTTGGTTTCATTTACAAGTTCATGACAAGTAACGGTACTCATAACTTCGCACTTGTCGAGTCTTGTGATCAGGATGAGATAGACGATCTCAACAACGCTATCAATGAGCTTCGTGAGAAGTCAGAGGCTGATGAAGGTCGTATCGTAGAGCTCCAGAAGGAGAATGAAGAGGTTAAGCAGAAGATAGATGAGTGTTCTACAACAGTTCCAGAACCAGTAGAGGAGATAATAGAGCCAAGTCTTCCAACCGTATTCTATCAGGTGAACAAGGCTGTTATCACTCCATCACAGGAGTCTAATGTCTCTATTGCTGCAGAGGTATTGAAGAATCACCCTACCTACAAGCTTATTGTAAAGGGTTATGCTTCACCTGAAGGTGGTCACTCAAACAACACTTCACTTGGTGTACGTCGTGCTGATGCTGTAAAGAATATGCTTGTAAACAAGTATAAGATTTCTGCAGATCGTATCACTGCTGAGGGTTGTGGCGAGACAGATGAACTCTTCCCAATTTATGAGTTCAATCGTGTTGCTATGATGTACCTTGTGAAGGAATAATCATTCCTATTGTTGACATTTGTCAAGTAAATGGGGCTAAAATATTAAAAAGTGTATAATTGTTTGGTGTGTTCGCACACAATTCGTAACTTTGCATTGTCTTAAGAAGGTAATAGCTTCGAAAGGTAAAAGATTGATTCGCGGATAAACAATAAAACACAGTTCCATTCTCAATAGGAATATTAAGGTAAAAGATAATTTTAAGATTTATGGATAAGCATGGATATGTCACGTTTTGACATATCCATGCTTTTTTTGTTTACTTACATTCCGATATCTTTATAATTTTTATTCTTTTCCTTTGGCAGATTAAATTATTCTTCTTACCTTTGCCTTTGAAAGATAATAACCTTACGACTTATGATAGACTATCAGAATATAATAGACCGTTTCTTTCCTGACACAGAAAATCAAAGATTACGTGAGATATTGATTACTCACAGTAAGAGTGTCGCTGAATTAGCAGTACAAATATGCCGTAATCATCCAGAATTAAATGCTGATGAAGATTTTGTATATGGAGCAGCAATGCTTCACGATATCGGAATCGTGAAATGCGATGCTGATGGTATAAGCTGCTATGGAACTGAGCCATATATCTGTCATGGTACTCTTGGAGCGCAGATGCTGAGAGATATGAATGTAGATGAACGTTATGCAAGAGTATGTGAGCGTCATACAGGTACAGGACTGACAGCAGAATCAATACGCAAACAACATTTGCCATTGCCAGAAAAGGACCTGATACCTCAAACCATAGAAGAGAAGATAGTCTGTTATGCCGACAAATTCTTCTCCAAGACACATCTGGATAGACAGAAGACTTACGAAGGTGCTGAACGTTCCCTTGCAAAGTTTGGAGAAGAAGGAGTTTTGGTTTTCAGAGAGTGGCATAATATTTTTGGATAGATAAATTCTTGAGACTATGAAATATGCAGATTACATAAAAAGGATAGAGATAGACTCTCTTTGGGAAGGAAGGAAACACATCGTGTGGGAACTTGACAGACACGTAAACATCCTCAGCGGAGTCAATGGTGATGGTAAGAGCACTATTCTCAACCGCTTAGTTCATGGTGTAAAGAGTGTTGACGAGGAAGCATGTCGTGGAGTAAACATAGACACAATGCCCGAAGACGCCAAACTTATAAGGTTTGATGTCGTATTTATGCCAGAGGTTCGTTCTGACTTTGATAATAATCTTAACACTGTAGTTAAAAGATTTAATGCGAATCAAGATACCGAAGAACGAAAGACAAAACTCTATTCCATCATTGAGAGACTCTTTTCTACAACAGAGAAGTCCGTTGATCATGCGGCTGAGACATTGACACTATTGCAATGGGGGCATACTCTGCCGTTATACCTCCTTTCAAATGGAGAAAAACAGATGCTTACTATTCTTCTCACCGTTTTCCTTGAAGAAGAAAAACCTTATGTGCTCTTTATGGATGAACCGGAGATTAGCCTTCACATGGAGTGGCAGAAGCAACTGATAGAAATTATAACCCAGTTGAATCCTAATGTTCAGGTGATAATGACGACACATTCTCCTGCAATCATTATGAATGGTTGGATGGATAAAGTTACTGAGGTAGGAGAGATAACGATTTAACGCATAATTCATAATGCATAATTCATAATTCATAATTATTTTTTACGTTGAATAAGATAGCAGAAAATACCCGTAAGCATAATCCTCTGATGCCTACATCCGATTACTTCGCTGCTGCCAATGTACTCAAGGGCAAGCAGTCGAAGCGTAAGATAGTGGCATACGTGGAGAGTTATGACGATGTTCTCTTCTGGCGCATGGCACTCAGTGAGCTGGAAGATGATACACGTTGCTTTGAGGTAATGCTGCCTTCTCGTGACTCTCTATGCAAAGGAAAGAAGCAAGCGCTTGTGTCATTGATGAAACATGGTGCTGGTGAGAATATGATAGCGTGTGTTGACGCAGACTACGATTATCTCTTGCAAGGTAAGACACCGTTGTCTGCTTTTCTGCTCAATAATCCATTCGTATGTCATACCTATGTTTATGCCATAGAGAATTACCAGTGTTATGCCCCAACCTTACACAATGTATGTGTCATGGCAACGCTTAACGATCATCAGATATTCGATTTTGAAGGATTCTTAACTTCTTATAGCAAGATACTCTTTCCGCTTTTCGTTTGGAATATAATGCTTTATCGTGGAAAGGAATACGGAAAGTTCACCATAACCGACTTCAATGCCGTTGCGTCCATAAAACATGGCAGACTGCAAAACGTGCAACAGTCTTTGGATAAATTGCGTCAGAAAGTAAATGTAAAGATACGCGAATTGCAGCGTCGCTTCCCTGGTCGCAAGGAACTCTATCTTCAGACGAAGACGGATTTACTTTCGCTTGGCGTAACACCAGAGACAACGTATCTCTATATTCAGGGACACCATCTGTTTGACAGTGTCGTTGTTCCGATGATGCAGACCGTATGTGATGAATTGCGCAGAGAGCAGGAACGAGAGATTCGCGCTAAGGCGAAGCATGTGACGCAGATGCATAATGAATTATCGTCATATCAGCATTCTCAGAGTGATGTCGCTACTATGCTCAAGAGAAATCAGATGTATCAGCGTTCTCCGATATATAAGCGCATGATACACGATCTTGAACAGGTTGTCAATAGTACCACAAAACCATAAAAAAATAATGAAAAGACTATTCGGAATATTTAAGATACGACAAGAGGAACGCAAGGTGGCATTTTTAGCCTTTTGTCTTTTTACAGTGCTGAACCTACTTCATATCATGGTATATGTGGAACGTTTTTCTGCTGTTGATAGTGACACATGGAAGAAGTTTGTCAGGGCATTCAAGCTTTCGGGCTTTGACCCTATAACATATTCCGTATTGACAGACTGGTCTTGTTCCTATAATGTTTTCCGACATCCTCTGTTGGCATACTTCGTATGGCCGTTCTCTAAGTTGAATGCGTTGTTTATAGAGTACTTCAATGTAAACCTTGCAATCTTTATAGAATCAGCAATACTCATCTTCTTCGCTACATACAGTTTTCTTTTCCTTCACAGGATATTCCATCAGATAATAGGAACAAGTCGCAAGGAGGCAAACGTTCTGACGATGCTAACCTTCTCTTTTGCATATATCATGTTGGCAACAATAGCACCAGACCATTTTGGCCCGTCTATGTTTGCCATAATATTGGCGTTGTATATCTGCGGATTGAAGTTGCAGAAGGGTAGGGCGTTGAACTGGTGGCAGACCATTGTCATGTTCTTCTTTACAGCGGGCATATCGCTGAATAATGGCTTAAAGATATTCCTCGTTGCTTTGATGACCCGCCGTCGTCGGTTCTTCAAACCTGGATATATTATAATAGCCGTACTCCTTCCGAGTGCATTGATGTGGGGTATGGCACGATTCTCTTATGCAACATTTGTACATCCTAAGGAACTGGCGAGGATTGAAAAGAAACGCAATGCAGAGGAACGTATCCGTAATCGCATAACAGAGAAGGTAAAGGATACTATTGCCATAAAGGATTCCGCCCTCATAGTGCAAGCTGTTGACAGTGAGATGTCACGTATGCAGGCAAAGAGAGAGAAACGCCGCAGAATGAGTGCATTCTATAAACATACTGGTGAGCCGATAGCAAAAGGTGAGTTCTCGCGTTGGACGGACATAAGCACATCACGATGGGACGTTGCCGTTGAGAATCTATTTGGTGAGAGTATTATGATGCATGAGAAATACCTTTTGGGTGATGTTTTGGTCAATAGACCTGTTATCGTTAGATATAACAACTGGTTCAACTACATCATTGAGGCATTGCTCCTGTCACTCTTTGCTGCAGGTGTATGGATGGGGCGTCGCAATCATTTCCTATGGACGGCAATGTCGTGCTTCTTGCTTGATATGCTGTTGCACATGGGATTAGGCTTTGGCATCAATGAGATATTCATCATGTCAGCGCATTATCTTTTTGTTCTTCCTATCGCTATGGCGTATCTTCTTGTTAATCTGCAAGAAAAGAGACGAAAGATATTGCTTGGCACGCTGGGAGTCCTTGCAGCATATTTCTGGATATGGAATATTTCGCTGCTCTTTCAGCACCTTTATATGTAGGTTTAATATTCTTTAACAAGTAAAATAATCTACATATCGTTTAAATTTAATACTTTTGTAAAACAATCAAAACAATATTACAATATGGACAGTTTACAAACATGGTTCTCATCCCTTGAGACCGCACAACAGTTTTATTGGGTAATAGCTATCATCTCCTCTGTTATTTTTATCATTCAGACACTGCTTACCTTTATCGGTATTGATGCTGTTGACGGTGCTGACATGGACTTTGATACCGCTGATGGAGATACTATGGATGCCGGTGGTGCAATGAGTTTGTTCAGTGTACGTTCTCTCGTTAATTTTGCAGTGGGATTTGGATGGTCTGGCATAACACTGCGCGAATCAATAGGTAACGGCATTGTTCTTACCATTGTGTCGTTTGTTATCGGCGTAGCCTTTGGTGCAATGTATCCTTACATGAAGAAGAAACTGATGAAGCTTGAGACAAACGGATCGTATAAAATCGCTGACTGTGTTGGAAAGCAAGCCGACGTTTATCTCCGCATACCTGCATCAGGACAGGGTAGGGGAAAGGTACAGGTGAGCATCAACGGCTCTATACATGAGATTGATGCAATATCTGTTGACGAAGAAATACCTACAGGAGCACGTGTCACTATCATCAAGGCAGAAGGCAACGTGCTAACCGTGAAACCGTAAAACCTAAACATTAAACCTTAAACCTTAAACATTAAACATTATAAAACATGTACATGATTTTTCTTGCAGTTGCAGTAGCTGTAGTGTTACTCGCTGCGCTTATCAATCGTTATCGTCGTTGTCCATCAGACAAGATTCTCGTTGTCTATGGCAGCACAGGTTCAAAGAAATCAGCAAAGTGTATTCATGGTGGTGGTGCTTTTGTTATGCCACTCATTCAGGATTATGCTTATCTCTCGCTGACGCCAATCAGCATTGATGCAAATCTTACCAATGCCCTTTCTCGTCAGAATATCCGTGTTGACGTGCCATGTCGTTTCACCGTAGGTATATCAACCGACGATGAGAGCATGTCTGCAGCAGCAGAGCGCCTGCTTGGTCTTACTGCTGGTCAGATACAGGAGCTTGCTCGTGATATCCTCTTTGGTCAGTTGCGTCTTGTTATTGCAACGATGAGTATTGAGGAACTTAACTCTGACCGTGATAAGTTCCTTGAGAATATCTCTGCCAATGTGGAGGTAGAGCTTCGTAAGATAGGTCTTCGCCTTATCAATGTCAACGTAACCGATATCAATGATGAGTCTGGTTACATCGAGGCACTTGGTCAGGAGGCAGCAGCAAAGGCTATCAACGAGGCTAAGGTTCGTGTGGCAGAACAGGAGAAGATAGGTGAAATCGGTAAGGCAGAGGCAGAGAAGGAGACGCGTATCCGTACTGCTGAGGCCAATGCTCAGGCTGTTCGTGGTGAGAACGAGGCAAAGGTGCAGATAGCAAACTCTGATTCAGAGCGTCGTGAGCGTGAGGCTGAGGCACAGCGTAAGGCTACTGCTGCCGAGAAGGTAGCACAGGCTATGGCTCTTGAGGAGGCTTACTCTGCAGAGCAGAAGGCTGAGGTGGCACGTGCAGAACGTGAACGCGCTACACAGGCAGCCAACGTGCTCGTTTCTCAAGAGATAGAGAAGAAGCGTAAGATTATAGAAGCAGAGGCAGAAGCAGAGAAAGTTCGCGTAAATGCGAAGGGTGAGGCTGACGCTGTATATGCAAAGATGGAAGCAGAGGCTCGCGGTCTCTTTGAGATCCTTTCTCGTCAGGCATCAGGTTATGACAAGATGGTACAGGCTGCAGGCGGTGATGCTACAAAGGCATACATGCTCCTGTTGCTTGAGAAGCTTCCTGAACTTGTCAAGACTCAGGTTGAGGCTGTCAAGGGTATCAATATCGACAAGGTTACTGTTTGGGATAACGGCGGTTCTGCTGATGGCAAAGGCTCAACAGCAAACTTTGTAAGCGGACTGATGAAGAGCGTTCCTCCACTTCAGGAACTTTTTGATCAGGCAGGTCTCTCTTTGCCAGAGTATCTAGCAAAGAAGAAGGAAGAACCTAACGAGATAACTGAAGAATAATAAAATAAAAAAAGGAGTTCGAAATGAACTCCTTTTTTTTATGCGGTGCGTACGGGACTCGGACCCGTGACCTCCAGCGTGACAGGCTGGCATTCTAACCAACTGAACTAACGCACCATAAGAGGTTGTTTTTCCTAATTGCGGTGCAAAGGTACTACTTTTTTTTTATTCTTCCAAATCTTTTTGACGTTTTTTTTACAAAAAGATGAAAATAAGTGCACTTTGCGTTCTTTTTCTTCTGTTATCTCAGGTCAATCACTTCTGCCTTTGGATAGTCTTTTGCTGAAAAGCGGAAAGCGTTATCCGCCATGGCTTTTGACTTCAGTCCCTTTATGTTTATGGTCAGCCACTGATTGCCCTGCTTCATCTTCACCTGCTTAATGTTGAAAGCCTTATCTATCAGCACATACATCTCGCTGATGGATTTTCCCTTGCCAGTCAAGTGAATGTAGTTCTCTCCGGCAGCAGTCTTTTCAAGTGACATGTTATAGCCGCTCTTGTACATGGTGAGGAACTTGTATGGGTTCATGCTCTGCTGTGTAGCAGCGGACGGGGTAGATACATTTACCTCTTCGTTCTTCTTGTTGTATAGCCACTGTGTCTTTCCGTCATACCATACTATGGCGTTAGCGGTGCGGGCATTGAACTTATTTCCTTTTACGGCGATTGTACCCGACTGATTACCCAGTTTGCCTCCGTTAATGGTGAAGTTGGCTGTAGCGCCGGTGCTGAGAGTTACCTTTGCTGCTGCTTTGTCAAGGATTTTCTTAGCCTGAGCAGAAGTGTCGGCTGCTGAAACACTTACGGTGCAGAGCAACGATGTGATGAGTATAAAGAGATATTTCTTCATTTCCGTATTCTTTTTAAGCGTTTTCTAATGTGACGCAGCGTCTTTAGAAAAGTTTATTCAAGGTTCTATATTCGCTTAGCTGATGCCGAGTGTGTTGAGAAGAGACTGCAGTGTGTTCTCGTCCTGTATGAGAACCTCACGTGGCTTTGAACCATGTGCGGCACCTACCACGCCAGCCTTCTCCAACTGATCCATCAATCGTCCGGCACGGTTGTAGCCGATAGAGAACTTACGCTGTATGAGTGATGTAGAACCCTGCTGTGACATGACGATGACACGTGCTGCCTCGCCGAAGAGCTGGTCAAGATTACTGAGGTCTTCAGCGTTTCCTGCACCGCCGCCTTCTTCGCCAACCATTGGCTCTGGCAGTTCAAATGGTCCGTCATAACCGCGCTGCTCAGCAATGAAATTGTTGATGGCGAGCACCTCTGGCGTATCAACGAATGCGCACTGCACACGTACAGGCGTACCTTTATCAAGGATAAGCATATCACCGCGTCCGATAAGCTGGTTGGCACCGCTGCCATCGAGGATGGTGCGTGAGTCAATCTGTGACATTACCTTGAACGCCATACGTCCAGGGAAGTTCGCCTTGATAGTACCAGTGATGATATTTGTCGTTGGTCGTTGAGTAGCGATAATCATGTGGATACCTACGGCACGAGCCTTCTGCGCGATACGTGCTATAGGCAGCTCTATTTCCTTGCCGGCTGTCATGATAAGGTCGCCGTACTCATCGATGATGACTACGATATATGGCAGGTAACGGTGTCCGTTCTCTGGGTTCAACTGACGGTTGACGAACTTCTCGTTGTACTCCTCAAGCTTACGTACGTTGGCAAACTTAAGCAGGTTATAACGGTCGTCCATCTCCTGACAGACAGAGTTGAGGGTCTTTACAACCTTCGTAACGTCAGTGATGATTGGTTCGTCGGCATCGCTCTCTGGTGGTATCTGCGCAAGGAAGTGATTGAGCAGTGGCTTGTAGATAGAGAATTCTACCATCTTAGGATCCACGAGCACGAACTTCAGCTCTGCAGGATGTTTCTTATAGAGCAGCGATGTAATGATAGCGTTCAGTCCGACAGACTTACCCTGACCGGTAGCGCCGGCAACGAGAAGGTGAGGTATCTTTGCAAGATCTACCATGTAAATCTCATTGGAAATGGTCTTGCCAAGTGCCAATGGCAGTGCCATCTTTGACTCCTGGAACTTCCTTGAGTTAAGGATAGACTCCATTGATACCACCTGTGGGTTTGCGTTAGGTACCTCGATACCGATGGTGCCTTTGCCCGGTATTGGTGCGATGATACGAATGCCGAGTGCTGCGAGTGAGAGGGCGATGTCGTCCTCCAGTGAGCGCACCTTGGAAATCTTGATACCAGGAGCAAGAGTTATCTCGTAAAGCGTGATGGTAGGTCCTACTGTTGCCTTGATGCTTGATACCTGAACGCCGAAGTTTCCGAGAACCTCTACGATACGTTCCTTATTTGCCTTCTGCTCATCCATATCGATGAATGATTTTCCGTCGGTATCGTATTTCTTGAGCAGGTCAAGTGTAGGGTACTTATAGCGTGAGAGTGTCGCCTTAGGGTCGTAGGCACTCATCTCTACGTTGCCAACGACAACTTTTCCGCCAGCGCTCTCTTCCTCAATGCCCTGTGCTATCTCCATGCCTATCTCGCCTTCTTGTTCGGTGGCTGGAGAGGTAGGAGTGTCATAGCCCGTATCAGTCACGACGGCGTTGTTGCTATTTACGTCAAATTCCACTGTCTGAGTGCTTGGATTGTCATACACCTCAGGTTCTGTCTCGTCATTACTGGTTGTCTCTGGGTCGATAATCTCGCCCTCCTTGTTGGCATTGGTGATGCTGAAAGGAACCTTCTCAATCCAGCGCTTAGGGTTGAGGACAGTGCGAATGAGGGTTATCGTCTCAGAAGAGAGGTATGTGAGGAAGAATATTGCTGTGAGGGCAAGGATGCAAGTCAGTCCTGGTGTGCCCACAACATTCTCCAATGTCTCACAGATAAACTGTCCGTGACCACCGCCGGCATTATATACCTGGTCGTCAAGGAAAGGGTTTATGAATTTAGCACAAGTGACACTGCTCCAGAGCATTACAACCATCAGTCCAAAGAACCACTTCCACAGGTTCAGTTTGTAAACGCCCATCATGCTCATTGAGCAGATAAGGAAGAATACAGGGAAGAGGAATGCTGGCAGACCGAAGCAGACGGCGATAAAGAAGTGCGAGATATACGCACCCCACGAACCACAGTAGTTGTGGAATTCATGACCCGCATTGGCGAAATCGCCCGGCAGCGGATTGAGAACCAGGCTCTGGTCGGCTGCCGCTGTGTTGAAGTAGGATACGAAACAGATAATTGTCAGTATCGCAAGGAAGAACATTGAGATACCAACGGTGAAGTTTGTCTTCTCGTTTGAGAACATATTGTTGAAACCTAAGGCGCTCTTGAAGCTTACATTGTCTTTCTTTGCCTTGGTGGTTTTTCTGCTTTTTGCCATATATCCGTAATTTTAAATTTCTTGTTGAAGGATTTTTTTAACAAGATGCAAAGGTAGTAATTTTTTTACAATAAACCAATAATTACGTTTAATTTTTCTTTCGGCTTGTTACTTTTAGTAACACAACATGTCCAAACGGCTTGTGCAAACCTCAAATAATAAAATAACGGATTGTAAGCAAAATGGCATTTTTGCTTACAATCCGTATTTTTATAACCCTCTCAGAATGCGATAAAATCCACGACGAGTAAAGTTGGATTCAAATACGCAAATCTGGGTGATTAGGCTATTATTCTGTGTGTCAGGTAGTTGTAAATTTTAACGTTCTCAAACTGCTCAAAAACTGCCGTAAAAGTGCCACTTTTGCATTGTAAAAGTATAACTTTCACTCGGTAAAAGTTGCACGATTACATTGTAAAGGTTATACGATTACATTGTAAAAGTTATACGATTACACTCGAAGGCTAAAAAATGACGGTTTTAACGCTTGATTTTGGCGATAGAATTCTCTAGATTTAATCTGCAGACGTACTTTTTTGAAATGACGATTTGTAACCAAAAACGCGATTTTGCTTACAATACGAAAAACGGCTATCAACCCTTTGCGGGTCAATAGCCGTTGGTGTGAGTCTTATTCGTGACGTAAGAATTTTATACTTCTACTTATATGTTTGTAGGAACTGTTCTGGCGTCATTATAGTGATATCTGTCTGATCAGACTTCTTGAAGCCTTTAATGTTTAAGGTCACTATGATACTGCATTTTGCCTTCCTCGCGCATTGGTATTGCATGCTATCTTCAAGGTCATTGAAACTTTCGTCGTTAGTGGCTAATACTGTTCGAGAATGATCAGTATCTGCAATTGTTGCGATATCTAACAATGAGTTTAGGATTTCTCTTGTCCGTATTGTTTTCTCTGGTCTTTTAATTCCTGCCTCTTTCAGTGTTAGTTCTACATAATATGATATGGTGCAGAACGAAGAACTGGATAAGAAAGCCTGAAAGGACTTATCTTCTATTACATCTAATACACCACGCACGACTCGGGCTTTGGAGCGTCCGCAAAGATATTCAAGAAAAATATTTGTATCAAGAAAAATTCTCATAATCCATATTTTTCTTTTAGATGTTCACGTTTGTAATCTATTTCTGGCGCACCACTAAGTACCCCCATTAAAGCATCGTGTTTTCTGGGAATACGTACAGACTTTGTTTCTGTTTTAGACACATAGTCCATTAGGATGGCAGAGATTGTCTCTTCCATCCATAACGTCATACGATTATCATCATGAAATGACATACGAGCCGAATTGACAAGTTTGTCATCAAGGGATATACGGAATGTGCACATGTTGCTTATCTTTGATCTTTTTTATCCTATACTGCTTTCTGCTTGCAAAAGTATTGAAAAATTATTGAATGAGCAAGAAAATACATTATTATTTTAAATAAGGACGTAAAATTCTGCTTTTGTATGTCGAAAGTTTACTAACACTACTCTGCAACTCTAATAGTGCTTGTAAAAAATATTTGGAAAAATTTGGTGGTGTCGGAATAATTCCGTAATTTTGCAAGCAATATATTCAAGTTCAACAAATGAAACTATGAACAAAAAGAATTTTAGAGAATATACAGATGAAGAGTTTAAGGTTGCACTGGAAGCTACCTTGAATTTGAAAGCAAAATGGCTTGATTCTGTTGTTAAACGAGAAAAAGAACTGGGTTTCGCATGAGACTTTCTGTTGACAATATCAATGCGAAATCACCATATTGGGTTGTTCAGTTAAGTGATATGCAGTTCCGCTTTATTACAAAAAACGGAATAAGGTATCGTGTTGGCTTTTATGCTGATGAATATATATTAGGAGACAAAGCTTTTCACTTTTTTATCGATAATGAGGAAAAATCATTCGCTCCAAAAGATTCTGATGTTTATAAGGTTATTGTACTTGTAATAGAAGAATTTTTTAGACAAGATTCTTCTGTAATGTTATATATATGTGATCCACATGATCATAGAGAGAGTGCCAGGAGTAATCTTTACAAACGGTGGTTTGACAATTATGAAAAGAAGAACACCATGACTCTGCAAGCAGAAGAACTGAACTTTAATGGCTATATGGTTTATACAGGAATGATTATAAGAAATGATCATCCAGAATATGAAAGTATAATTAGAGATTATAGTGATTTTGTAAAACGTGCAACAGAAACTTATAAGGTACAACCTAAATAATTTCTGCTATTGACTACCATATTTCCACGATATACGAATAGAGGATGTACCAATACAATTGTTTTGATACATCCTCTATTGTTATGTGTGATTGTGTGTTACCTTATCAAGGTAATTGCCATGATTCCAAC
>JAGHTW010000164.1 GCA_018065145.1 Candidatus Prevotella equi | reverse complement strand
CTCTTCACCGTCAGCTGGCAGTTGACAGTCTTCGTGCTTGTCGTGACACCTCCAGCAGCATGGGTGATGGGTACTATCACCAAGAAACTGAAGAATCAGTCATCAAGCGTTCAGGCAGGACTGTCAGAAATCATGGCACAGATAGAAGAGACACTCGGCGGCCTGCGCATCGTCAAGGCATTCATTGCCGAGGAAAAGATGGCAAAGCGCTTCAACTTAATCAACAACGAGTTCCGTAAGGGCATGATTGGCATGATGATGCGTATCAATGCTGCGCACCCGGTATCAGAATCAATGGGCACACTCATCATCGTCATCGTACTTCTCTTCGGTGGTTGGCTCATACTGGAAGGCGAGGGATTCATCGATGCCTCTACGTTCATCTTCTACATGGTGATTCTCTATAGCGTCATCAACCCTATCAAGGACCTTACACGCCAGGCTTACATGATACCTATGGGACTCGCTTCAATGGACCGTATCGACTATATCCTCAAGGCAGAGAACCCTATCAAGGAACTTGAGAACCCTAAGCCTCTTGACGGTTTCGAGCAGGAAGTAGAGCTGAAGGATGTAGGTTTCCACTATATCGAAGGACGCGAGGTATTGAAACACATCAACATGAAGGTACCTAAGGGCAAGACTGTTGCCCTCGTAGGACAGTCAGGTTCTGGTAAATCAACACTCGTTGATCTCGTCCCACGTTATCATGACGTTTGCGAGGGACAGATTCTCATTGACGGCAAGGACATCCGCGAGGTAGGCATACATAATCTCCGCACGCTCATAGGCAATGTAAACCAGGAGGCAATACTGTTCAACGACACCTTCTACAACAATATCACCTTCGGCGTGGAGAACGCAACGATGGAACAGGTGATAGAGGCTGCGAAGATAGCCAACGCGCACGACTTCATCATGGAGTCGGAGAATGGTTACAACACTATGATTGGTGATCGCGGCGGACGCTTATCTGGCGGACAGCGTCAGCGTGTGAGCATAGCTCGCGCCATACTCAAGAACCCACCAATCCTTATTCTCGACGAGGCCACATCGGCACTTGACACCGAGTCAGAGCACCTCGTGCAGGAAGCCCTCGACCGCCTGATGAAGAGCCGCACCACAATAGCCATCGCCCACCGTCTGTCAACAATCAAGAATGCAGACATCATCCACGTACTCTACGAAGGCGAGATAGTAGAAAGTGGCAAGCACGACGAGCTCATCGCCAAGAACGGCTACTACAAACGCCTCTATGACATGCAGCAGCTGTAACACCTTAAGCAACCCAAAGAAAGGATTAACCCATGAAAGAAAAGAGATATAGAACACCAGGCGAACAGAAAGAAATGGCGCACGAGCCTATTCCTCAATATGGACATCAACCAATGGCTATGTCTCATATTCACATGTCATTCGGGGTGGACATCCCAAAAGATGAAGACCCAGAAATGTTGCAGTTGAGAATAATTGCCTTTGCTGAATATTTGTCCACGAGACACAACACGTCAACAAAGGACAAGGTTATTAGGCAACTTAACAAGTTATTGCTTCTTGATGACAACTGGGATGGTTATGGTTCACCACAAATAGACCCATTAGCTGCATACAACGCAAAAAAAATCATAGAAAAGTTCAACTCTTCCATGTTACAAATACTGCGTGTTACACCAACAGAGACAGGCTCTATAAGTTTGAGGCTCATACGCAAGGAAAACGAATCCATCGGAATAAATTGTTGTAAAGATAGCATGTCATACTTCATAGAAAAAGACGCCTGCAATCCAGAATTCTATCCAGAAGTACCATATACTCCTGAAAACATTAACGAACTTTTAGGAAGGATAGAACAATGGTAGCAGAAGAAGAACATTTCTCAAGATGGCTGTACAATCCAAGATTCATAAATGACGCAGGAGAAGTAAACGAACGATTTATCACACTTAGAAGTCATTTGAATGAAAAAGGAATCTCAGGACAATTGTTCGATCGTCTTACTCTTAGCGAGGTTATTGAAACTGGCAAAAAATTCGTAAGGAGCAAACGTGATGGTACACAAACTGAAACATTGTCACATATTGCGAAAGCGAAAATTCTGAATATAAAAAGCATCGCATTGCAAAACGACAATATAAATGTCCTTGAAGTACATTCCGACATTGTTCCTCAGCACGCAGAAATACGATTCTGTTTAAACAATGATTCAACAATGTCTGCACGACAATACTATTACTTTGAAAAGATAAAAGACGAAATGTTAAAGGGATTAATCCCTATTCAATACTAAACAGAAAAGAACATGGCAACAGTTACTCCAGACATCACCATCCTGATCATCGCCAAGAACGGCTACTACAAACGCCTCTATGACATGCAGCAGCTGTAAAGGAAAACAACCAAGGATTACTCATGAAAGAAAAGATAGATATACAAATCGATAAAGAGAGATGATACGCACACAAACTATCAACAATGGGAATTACAACATGGCAAGAACATATGCCAAACCATTACTCAACCTTGACAAAGGCATGAGACTTGAGATTATGCACATACTTCTTGACTCTATAAACACAAGCGACGCAAGCGACAACAATACTCAACCAGACCTATTCACGTGTTTCAAAGGTTCTTGGGGAGAAGGACAAAATCCAGAAGAGTACTGTAAAGAACTGCGTGAAGGCATAGGAATACCAAAGGAGGTTGAATCATGGTAGAACATTCAAGAAAATACCTTTTGGACACGAATGTGATTATCCAAATTCTCCGTGGGGACAAAGATATTATCAAGCATGTTTACCAAGTAGGCATTGACAATTGTCACATAAGCGAGATAACCATAGCAGAACTATATTACGGAGCAGTAAAAGGCAAGAGACAAAGCAATTTTGATGACATCGACATCATATCCGAAACATTTGATATAATCCCTGTATTCAATAGTTTCGAGAAACTTGCAAGAATTCGTTTGTATTTAAGTTCCATTGGAAAATTAGTTGATGCCTACGATATGATGATTGGCGCAACAGCGGTTAATGAAAATCTCACGTTAGTAACTCACAATACTAAGCATTATAAAAACATTCCAGACATAATGCTTGAAGACTGGCAGAAT
>JAGHTW010000057.1 GCA_018065145.1 Candidatus Prevotella equi | reverse complement strand
ATCGGCAGAGATATTGACATTTGCGTCGCCCCAGTTGATGACTTGTGAACCTTCCCAAAGCTTAATCTCCTGAACGCCTGGGTCCACATACTGTTCATTTGTTACATTTGCCCTGTCAAGACCAAACTTCTCACCATCTTTAGTAATGGCAGTCATTTGAGGTGAACCGAGTGCAAGAGAAGCTGGAACAGTGAAGGTAACACTCGTTCCGTTGTTGATAAAGTTTTCAACCTCTACACCTCCAATGAGTAGATTTGAAACATTGTCAAGGTTATTACCATTGATTGTTACTGTAGCACCAGGGTTGAGCCAGCGTGACTTCTCGTCGTTGGCAAGTGTAGGGTCGCCGTCAAGAGGAGTTACCAAAAGTAAACGCTCACGGTATGTTGACTTGCCCTTTGTCGTTACAGCCTCAATCTTGATTTTGTAAGTACCAGCAAGGAATGGCATGTTGATGGTATCGCCTGTGAAGACTAACTTATCGTCAACGTACCAGTTGATGTTGGTGTATGCACGAGGTGTTGCGAGAACACCATAGTTGAAATTCTCAGCGCGTGAGATAGAATCAATGCGTAATAATTCTTTTTTTCCAGATAGGTCAACGCTTTGAAGATCTGTATTAAGGATGCGTGGGGAATCATCCTCTGATGCAGCAAAGAAAGGATCCTCGTTACTGCAACTCTGAAGGAATCCTGCTGCGAGTGCAGATATTGCTATGAGTGCAAAGCGAAGAATGTTCTTCTTGAAATATTTTGTTGTCATAATATTCTACTTTTAATGATATTATATTTTGGATAACGTCCAGACATTTATTTGAAGTTCTGTGCATTGACATCCCACCATACAGGCTTGTGCCAATCATCTGTACCACCTAAGCGTGAGATAGCCTCATTGTAGTTCGCACTATTATAGTCTGTTTCCAACTGTGGATAGCAGAGACGAAGCGGTGTTGTGAGGTTCTCGTCGTGTGGGAACTTTGGCCATGTAGGGAGTTTAGAGCGGTCCTTCAATACAGGGTAATCAGAACGACGGATATTTGCCCAGCACTCTGAAGGGTTAGTGAAGTGAAGGATGTATGCCTGCTTATTGATTTCCTCGCGTGCATTGTTTGTGAGGTCAACATTGAGGCTGTTGATATAGTCTGTAATTTCTGTATCTGAAATCTTTGAAGCATAAGCATCAGCACTGCTGAAATAGAGTTTGTTATATATCTGCATAGCTTCCCAGATACCATTCTTGAACACTTCATTGATGTCCTTGTCTGTAATCCAATTCTTAGAAATAGCCTCTGCGATGAGGAACTTTACCTCTGCTGATGTGATAAGAATACCAGGAGTCTGTGGACGCTCGAAGTCAATATTAACCATTGGCACCTTCATACGCACCTGGCTGTTACCTGCGTTCATATCGAAGCCAGGATTAATAGCCTTCTTGCTAAGAGAAGGGAAATCAGCCACGTCATACTTTGCCCAATCCTCATTAGCGTTATCGTACCATGCTGTGCCTATTTCTGGCCAGTACTTGCTAATGTTATCACCGAAATAAGACTTAACATCTTCTGTTACGTCAATATTCTCAGCATCAGGACGTGTCTCGCTACGGTCATAGTTGTAATAGTAACGGCAGATACGCCACATACGAGGGTCGTTTGTATTCTTCATCATTTCTACAAATGTAGCACAAACGAATGATGGTGACTCTCTATCCTGTCCGTAGAGAACTTCTCCGAGGGCGTTTGCACGGAAGTCAAGTTTCTCAGCACCCTTATAGAGAGTATAAGGAACGTCAAGATAATTAACGTAAGCACTCTGATCTACATTCTCTATCACGCCACCGTCAGCAGCGAGAGCTTTGAGGAATTCAGTCTTTGCAACTTCTGGCTTTGCATCAGAGATACGCATTGCGTAGCGCAGGCGGAGAGAGTTTGCAAAACGCTTCCATGATTCTGTCTTACCATTGAGAGACGTTACATCGCCCGTGATGAGGTCATTGCCAGTTCCCAACTGGTCCACGCATTCTCCAAGTTCTTTGAAGAACCAATCATAGATATCCTCTTGCTTGTCATATTTAGGTGTTGCAAAACCTGTACAAGCCTCGAAGCATGGGATGTCACCATATACGTCGGTAAGGATAGAGTACATGTAAACGCGATGAATGCGCAGAATGGCATTAATATTCTTCTTGTCAGCGCTTTTTTCAATACCATCTTGTAGGTTCTTCAGACCTACGCTATAGTATTTGTCCCAAAGCTTAGCTGCCTCTGCATCAGAGTAGAAGACAGAACCAGCATAGTTGGTTACGTTCCAACCACCAGCATACTGCTGAGTGAAACCTGTTATATAACTACGGTATGTGTCCATCAATCCGAAGTCACCATAGGTTTGTAACAGAGCCGTGGTGAGCAGGGAGTTAGGGTTGATAATCTCTGCTTTAGAGTCGTCGGTATTGATCTCTGACATAAAATCATCAGAACAAGACGTAAATGCGCATGTAGCTGCCATTGCAAGTCCTAATGCTATTGATTTATATTTTGAAATCATATTATTCTATTTGTTAAGTGTTATAAAACTTTCCTGTTAATACATTAGAACTTGAGGTTCACGTTCAGACCATAGCTACGGCGTGAAGGCAATGAACCATATTCGAGACCGAGACCAGAAGTGTTATAGCCAGAGTCAGGATCAATGTTAGGAATGTTCTTCCATATAATGAATGGGTTACGAGCTACGAAACTAACGCTGAGGCTCTTCACCTTATTGCCCAACCACTTCTTAGGGAAGTCATATCCGAAGGTGAGTTCGCGACACTTTACGTAAGAGTTGTCGTAAATGAAGAGAGAAGGGCAGTTATCTGAAACTGATTTCCAGTAAGCCTCTGGGTCAACAGCGATGTTGTTAGGCTTGTAAGTACCATCTGCGTTTTCTATAACACCATTAACGATGTAACCACGTGCGTTGCCAGAGAGTTGCCACTGCTCTGGTGTCATATTGGCAGCCTTACGAGCCTCTTCTGAAGCATACCATTCGTCACGTCCTTCCAGTGTCTCTATTGAGCGACCTGTGAGCAGTGCTGAACGCATAGACATAGAGTAGATGTCAGCACCTACCTTTACGTCGAAGCCTGCAGAGAGACGGAATCCTTTATATGTGAATGTAGTGTAGAAACCACCGGTCCAATCCCATGAAGCATTGCCGAGAGTCTTGATTTCATCGCTCAACTTAGGCATACCTGTTGCGTCAACGATAATCTTTCCATCGTCGGTGCGCTGGAAGTCTCTACCGCGTATGCAACCATAGTTTTCGCCTACCATTGCGCCTACGCTGACACCAGACCATGTAGCCTTCTCACGCTCAAAGTAGTCCATGCCCTCAACGAGTGATGTTACCTTGTTCCAGTTCTTAGAGAAGTTGAATCCCATATCCCATCCGAAGTCCTTGTATTGAAGAACGCGGCCGTTGATAGCCAGCTCGATACCAGAGTTGCGGATGTTACCTGCATTCACGAGACTATACTGATAGCCGCTGGCAGATGAAGTAGCGAGAGAAACAATCTGGTCCTTTGAGTTCTGGTTGTAGTATGTGAAGTCAATGCTCATTCTGTTTCTGAACATCTTTGTCTCAAGACCTAACTCAAATGAATTAGTCATAGTAGGACGCAGGTTAGCGTTTGGCTTGGTGACGTTGTTGATCATACCGATGTTGTAACCTGTGTAGCTATACTGTGCATTGCCATAGTTCAGTCCGAGCTGGAATGGTTCGGTATCAGAACCCACCTTTGCCCATGAGAGACGGAACTTACCATAGTTGATGATATTCTTGTTTTTGAGGTATTCTGACCATACAACACTGGCAGAAACAGAAGGATATACATATACGTTGTTACCAGCAGGAAGAGTAGAAGACTTATCGCCGCGCAGTGTAGCATCGAGATAATAGGTGTGCTTATAACCTACGCCAGCACTTGCGAAGATAGAGTTAATCTGCTTCTTGTAAGTACCAGGAGTGATGCTCTGCTCAGAGTAGTTCATGATATTCTTGATATCGTCCATCTGCTGCTCCTGACCGAAAAGTGTATAGTTCTTGTTGTTTACGTTGAAGATATTACCGCCGAGTGTAGCGTTGAAATCAAAGTCACCCCATGAGTTGTTATAGAGAGCAAGGATCTCAGCGTTGATTGTACGGTTATTGAATGTCTGCAAAGTCATCTGACCAGCGCCCTGACCTGGTGTTGTGCGTGCAGCAAAGTCAGAGAACTCCATGTTGTTGATGTCAGTAGCTACAGTACCCTGAATCTTCAAGTGATCATTGATGTTATATACCGCCTTGGCTGTGAAGCGGAAGATATCCTTTGCAGAAGTATTCTCGTTTTTGTACAAGTCCCAGTAAGGGTTCTTGTCGTACTCGCTTCTTCCGGTCCAAGGTACATATTCACCTCTTTCGTTCTGATAGTATTTCAGCCATTCCTGGTTGAATGTTCCTGCGAGTGTCATGAGGTTCTTACCTACGTTAGACTTCGAGTCACCGAGAGCAGGACGGTTCTTTACGTCTTCACGTGTATAGTTGGCAGTGAAGTCAAGGTCAACCTTTCCGAGAGATGTGTTTACACGCAGATTGAAGTTGTCACGGCTCATGTGACTAGTAGGCAGGATGTCCTTGTTACGCATATCTGTAGCAGAGAAACGTACGCCTGTCTTTCCTGTAGAAACAGAAACGATAGCTGTGTTTGTTGCTGTCACACCGGTGCGGAAGAAGTTGCTGGTATTGTTAGGATACATATAGAATAGCTTTTCCTTCTGTCCGTCAGGTGCATAGCTGTAGTTTACAGTGAAGTTATCAGCTATAGGACCCCAGCTTGAGTTTGTACCAGAAGATGCTTCTGCGTTGTATCCGCCAGCGAAACCCATACCGTACTTTGTTTGTACGTTATCCCAGCTTGAAGACTGTGTGTCAGCTGTGATAGAGCCGTTATATTCTACGCTCCATTTCTCGTTCGTGTTCGCCTTCTTTGTAGTAATCATGATGACACCGTGAGAAGCGCGTGAACCGTAGAGAGCAGCTGCAGCAGGACCTTTGAGGACTGTCATGTTCTCAATGTCGTCAGGGTTGATAGCAGATATACCATCACCGAGGTCATAACCACCAGCCTGTCCTACGCTATGGAAGTTGGTATTGTCGAGAGGCACACCATCTATAACATAAAGAGGCTGATTGTTTCCTGACAGTTCTGTAGCACCACGGAGCTGTACACGTGTAGAACCCGATGCACCACCAGCAGTCTGTTGAACGACAAGACCTGCTACCTTACCAGAGAGTGAGTTGATAACGTTTGTTTCTTTTGCTTTAATAAGGTCTTCACCTTTTATTTCTGATACACCGTAACCGAGAGCCTTGCGGTCACGCTTTACACCAAGAGCAGTTACAACAACCTCTGATAACTGAGTGTTGTCGTCAGTTAATTTTACATTAATAGGACCATCGCCCACCTTTACTTCCTGTGAGCTATATCCTACATAAGAGATGACGAGTACGTCACCCTTCTTTGCATTGATGGAGAAATTACCATCCATGTCAGTCACAGTACCATTGTTTGTACCTTTCTGCATTACGGTGGCGCCGATAACACCGCCATCGGCATCGGAAACATTTCCTTTCACCTTTCCGTTTTGCTGCTGAAGCGCCATGGCAGTGTTTGTTCCTGCCAATGCTGTTGTTGGTATGCCTGCCAATGCTGTTAGCATCAGAGCACCAAAACAGAAGCAACGTTTGATGTTTGATTTCATAAAGAAAGTTCGTTTAAGTTAATGGAATGATTATTGATTTTAGTTTTTTATTCTTTGTTATGGTTGTGGAGCACGTTCATAGATGCTTTCGAGAGTATAGTCAGGGTCTTCGTTATTCCATGTGTTGACCATGAGTTTCACTATCTCTTCACCATTATGAATGAAGCGTCCCTCTTTGTGTTCCATCAGACCGAAGGCCTCTTCTCCGTATGTTCTTTTTCCGTTGTCCCATACGAGGAATGGCATGTGGCGCATCTTAAGTGCTTTGATAGTATATTCAAGGTAGTATTTGCGGAAGTTCTCTGCCTTTTCGTTGTTACGATGCACGCATCCGTATTCTCCAAGATATACCGGTATGCCCTTTCTTACAAATTTATTGTATAACGAATTGAGTGTAGCGACATACTCTGTCTCTCCTGCTTTGTCGGGTACGACATCAGTTCCTGTATGTCCCCATTCGTTGTATTTTGCAGATCCGGCATAGTCCCATGGGTCATACATGTGTACTGCTACCATAAGTCTATTAGGTGTTTCGTCATCAGGAATGCGTAGATATTGTACTGTCAGTCCTGGTTGGCAAACATATCCTGGTACTCCGATGTAACGTGTGGTGTTGTTACCTCCTGTAGCGCGTATTACATCCACGCAGAGTTGGTTCCATTCGTTGAGTACACGATACTGATGTCCACCATCAGTAGTGTTTTCACCGCCGCCCCATTTGCCGTCTTGTATCTCATTGAGAGTTTCAAATATCAGCCAGTCGCCTTCGTTTTGGAATCGTGTAGCTATTTGCATCCATACCATGGCAAGCTTCTGCTTTATCTTAGTGTTCACCTCTTCGTTCTTTGCAGCAGCAGGGAGGTCAAGCCAGAAGAAACTCTTTTTGTTGGCATCTGTCTCTGCACCATATCCGTCGTGGTGTATATTGATGATGGCTTTCAGTCCGGCGTTCTTTGCGTATCCGACGACTTCTGCAACGCGGTCCATCCATTCTTTGTCAATGCGATATTCTGGTGCCTTGCCTATGTGTCCTATCCAAGTGACAGGAATACGAACGGTGCTGATACCTGCCTTTTTGAGGTTGTTGAATAGTTTTTGCGTGGCAGCAGGGTTTCCCCACATTGTCTCGCCACTGACACCATCGATATGTGAATCGAGGTTGTTGCCGAGGTTCCAGCCTACACCCATTGATTCAGCAAAGGCGAGGGCTTCTTTCTTTCCGTTAGCGGCGTTAGTCTCTTGCGCAGTAGCAGGGATGCTTGCGCAAAAATTCGCAAGTAGTGCAAAGAGAAACGATACCGCGATTTTGTACTTACTAAACATGATGATTGGGTCTTAGTTTATTAAAAGAACTGTTTATAGATCTTAGTCTGTTGTATGGAAAGGATTATGGTTTTGGAGCTCGGTTGTAGATGCTCTGCAGTGTATATGAAGAGCTGGTGTTCTCCCAAGCGTTTACCATTATTTTTGATATCTCTTTTCCGTCGAGGATAAATGCTCCAGTGTTATGGTTTATGAGTCCGAAGACATCATCGTCTGTGCCTTTGCCGTTTGTCTCATAACCGTTGTCCCAGTACATTCCAACCATTTTGCGGTCTTTCATTGCCTTGCAGACATATTCCAGATAATACTTACGGAATTCTTCTGCCTTAGGGTCTGTACGATGTACGCATGCAAATTCACCAAAGTAAACAGGAATGTCGTTTACGACGAATTTGTTGTATAGCATATCCAGCATTGCTACATATTCTTTTTCTCCGTTTTTATATGCATCAACATTTCCTGTGTGTCCCCATTGTGCATATTTTCCCGATCCGGCATAATCCCAAGGGTCGTATGAGTGTACAGCCACCATGAGTTTTCCTTTTGCAGTGTCAGTAGGCAGTTTGAGGTTCTTTGCTGTCAATCCTGGCTGACAAACATATCCAGGTATTCCTACATAACGTGTAGCGTTGTTACCTCCTGTAGCGCGGATAGCATTGAGTGCTATCTGGTTCCATTCGTTGAGTACAGCATACTGTTTTGATGGGTTGTACATCAGCGACTCATTGCCCCAGTTGCCATCATGGATTTCGTTGAGGGTTTCAAAGATAAGCCAGTTACCTTCGTTTTTGAATCGTTCTGCTATCTGAGTCCACATCTTTGCGAGCTGTTGCTTGATAGCATTGTTTACGCTCTCGTCCTTTGCGGCAGCTTCTATTTTCAGCCATGCGAACTTATCAGGTTGTCCGGAGCCGTTGAATGTATCAGCGTGTCCATCGTGGTGAATGTTTATGATGACATACAGTCCAGCCTTATGAGCATATTCCACCACTTCTGCTACGCGGTTCATGCGTGTGGTGCTGATGTTATACTCTGGTGCAGCGCCGATATGTCCTGTCCATGTGATAGGGATACGAACACTTCTATATCCAGCAGCTTTGACAGCATTGAATGTAGCCTGCGTAGCTTTTCCGTTTCCCCAGTTTGTTTCTTCAGCTACTCCTGTGCTGCTGTTCCAAGCGTCAAGGTTATTGCCGAGATTCCATCCTATTCCGAGGTTCTGTGCAAATTCCACTGCAGAGTCCTTTGGGGCAGGTGTTGTTGGCGTAGGATTTTGTTGTGTCTTGTTTTGAGTTGAAGACGTTAAATTGTTTGTCTCTTCTGGTTCTCCACAAGCCGCTGTTGATGTGAGCGACATGATAGCACAAATGGCTGTAGTTATTAGTTTTGATACTTTCATATTGTATATAATCAAAGTGTTATTGTTATATCGTGCTTACCAGGTGTGTAAGGAATGAATGTAGGTTTCTCTGGCGTTTGTTTTCCGTCAGGGTTAAGAACCTTGATGGTGTATTCAGCCTGTCGGAATTTACGCTTTACGGTGTATTCCTTCATTGTTTCAGGAAGACAAGGGTTTATCATCAGACCGTCATATTCTGGCTGTATGCCCAGAATGTGCTGAGTTATAGTAATCCAGTTCCATGCTGCTGTACCAGTAAGCCATGAGTTCTTTCCTTCTCCTGGCTTTGCTGCTTCCTTACCAGCGAGACATTGACAGTAAACATAAGGTTCTGTTCTATGCAGTTTCTGGTCTTTTACCCATGCTGGAGCAATCTTGGTGTAGTGCTCCCATGCATCGTTGCCGCGTCCGCATTTTGTTTCGCCAATGATAACCCATGGGTTGTTATGGCAGAATATACCTCCGTTCTCTTTGTATCCGGCAGGATATGTTGACTGTTCTCCCATCTCGATGTGGTATCGTGTATATGCAGGGAAGTTCAGCACCATGCCATGCTCGCTGTCAAGCATTTCCTTTACGGAGTCGAGTGCTCGTTGTGGCATATTCTTGTCAGAACCTATCTCTGCCATAGAGCACCATCCCTGGCTCTCAATGAATATCTTACCCTCTTCATTTTCGTTTGAGCCAATCTTGTTGCCGTAGAAGTCATAAGCGCGCAGATACCATTCTCCGTCCCATCCATGAGCCTTAACGGCCTCTATCATGGTGTCGATGGCTTTGTTGGCGCGAGTAGCCTCTTCTGTTTGTGCTATATGTTCGCAAAGCTCTGCATATTCTCTTCCGCAATACACGAAGAGTCCTGCAATCATCAATGATTCCGCCTTAGAGCCAACGTTATTATTCTCTGTTGTCTGGAAAGACTCATTAGGATCATTAGAGAAGCAGTTGAGGTTCAGGCAGTCGTTCCAGTCTGCTCTTCCGATGAGTGGCAGTCCGTGAGGTCCGAGATTCTCTATCACGTGGTTAAAGCTTATGCGCAGATGCTCCATTAGCGATACCTCGCTGCCTGGCTGGTTGTCCCAAGGCACCATTTCGTCGAGTATGGAGAAGTCGCCTGTCTCCTTGATGTAGGCTACTGTACCGAATATGAGCCACATAGGATCATCGTTGAATCCTCCGCCGATGTCGTTGTTTCCACGCTTTGTCAGCGGCTGATACTGGTGGTAGCATCCACCGTCAGGGAATTGTGTTGAAGCAATGTCGATGATTCTTTCGCGAGCACGTGAAGGCACCTGGTGAACGAATCCTACGAGGTCTTGGTTAGAATCGCGGAATCCCATGCCTCTGCCGATGCCGCTTTCGAAGAATGAGGCAGAGCGAGAGAGGTTGAAGGTTATCATGCACTGATACTGATTCCATATATTCACCATACGGTTCAGTTTGTCGTCGCTGCTGACAACGGAATATCTGTCAAGCAAGTCATCCCACAGGTTTCTCAGTTCAGCGAAAGCCTCTTCCACGCCCTTTACGGTAGCGAAGCGCTTGATGACATTGTTAGAGTTCTCCTTATTTATAATATGGTGGTCACGTTCGCCGAGAGAAGATATTATGTTTTCAGGAGTAGCATCCTGGAACTTCTTGTCCTGTTCATTCTCTTCATAACCTAAAACGAATATGATGTCACGGCTTTCTCCTGGCATCAGTTCTATCTCGATATAATGAGATGCCACAGGACTCCAACCATGTGCAACGCTGTTTGTTGGCTTACCATTTACGACAGCCTCTGGTGCAGAGAACTCATTGTAAAGACCGATGAAAGATTCCCTGTCGGTATCGTAACCATTTACTGCACAGTTTACAGAATAATACGCGTAGTGATTACGGCGTTCCTTGTACTCAGTCTTGTGATATATCGTTGTGCTGTCAGCCGCTGTCTCTATCTCTACCTCTCCTGTTGACCAGTTGCGCTGGAAGTTCTCCATGTCAGTAGCGCCGTTCCATAAACACCACTCTGCGAACGAGAAAAGTTTCAGCGACTTCTTCTCGTCGTTTGTGTTTGTGATGCGCAGGTGCTGCACCTCAGCCTTCGTTTTGAGAGGAACGAAGAAGAGAACCGATGCCTCGATGCCGTTCTTCACGCCAGTGATGCGGGTGTAGTTCATGCCATGTCGGCACTCATAACTATCCAGTGGAGTCTTGCAAGGCTTCCATCCTGGATTCCATATCGTCTCACCGTCCTTGATATAGAAATAGCGTCCACCGTTATCCATAGGAACACCATTATAGCGGTAGCGTGTGATGCGACGGAACTTAGCATCTTTGTAGAAATTATAACCACCAGCGGTGTTACTTATAAGACCGAAGAAATCCTCGTTTCCGAGATAGTTAATCCAAGGAAACGGCGTAGCAGGATTTGTGATTACATATTCTCTTGCTGAGTCATCAAAATATCCGTATTGTGTATTATTCATAATGGTTATTAAGTTAGCTAACTCAAAACTATAATATTGTTTGGGTGCAAAGTTAATCAGATTTTACGTTTGTACCTTGCTAAATTATATCCAATAATGCCACAAAATTAACACTATATAATTTCGTGGCATTATTGTTATGTGTTTTGATTATTTGTTAGATAACTTCTTTCCGTTTACTATCACGATGCCTTTGTAGTTTGCATTTACAGGCATTCCGAGGATGTTATAGCATTTTTTATTCTCCTTTGCCTTCTGTGCAACGACATTGTTGGTAGCAGAACCCTTCTTTTCGAGATACACTCTGCTGATGGTGAATTGTGCGCCAGCGTTCTTTGCCATGATGCCGAGGTAACGAGCCTGAGTGCGGTCCCATCCGTTTGTTGTCTGGCTGAGGTCCAGTCTCAGTGTAGCCTTACCTTCGCTGAGGTCTATATCAGAAAACTCTGAGTCAATCTGAATTTCGCTGCTTGCGCGAGAGTCGTCAAGGAATATCTTGAGGAAGTTATCAGTGCAGTTGGTCATTGCCTCCACCTCAACAGTGATGTAATCCCATTCTGTTAGGTCTTTGCATGGGCTGAAGCCAGTAGCCGTAGCACTCCAGTCGCCAGTGAGTTCTACGTTAAGCTTGCCGTCAACAACAGTAGAAATAGAGCCGTAACCCCATGTGAAGGCACCGAGGTCAAGGTCCTGCTCAGTCTTCTCTGAAGCATTGTTCTCAAGATATACACGTGAGATAACCACCTGTGCACCGGCGTTCTGAGCCATGATGCCGAGGTAACGAGCCTGAGTGCGATCCCAACCGTTTGTTGTCTGGCTGAGGTCCAGTTTGATAACCGTCTTTCCTTCGCTGAGGTCGATGTTTGAATATGCGTTTTCTATCTGTATAGAACTGCTCTCGCGATAGTCGTCGAGGAAAATCTTAAGGAAATTTTCGTTGCAGTTAGTCATTGCCTCCACCTCAACGCAGATATAGTCCCATCCAGTGAGGTCTTTTACAGGGCTGAATCCTGTTGCTGCAGCGCTCCAGTCACCGGTGTAGTTAACGTTAAGTTTGCCATCAATGACTTCTGCTGTTGAACCATAACCCCATGTGAAGCTATAAAGGCTGAGGTCTTCCTGTGTGGCATTGATAGCGAGAGTAGCCATGAGAGCTACGAAAAGAGTAAAGAATTTCTTCATGATCTTGTAGGTTTTATTTATTTTGTTATTCGTTTTATTATCGTCAATAGGAATCTGGGTGCAAAATTATTAATAATATGGTGTATCCTATTACACAATTCTATCCATAAATAATCGTAATCTACCCAATGTTATAATGTTGCAATAATAGTATAATTTACTGGTAGAAAACGATCATATCTACAAAACGAAGAAAGAAGAGGATGCACCAAACAGTTAGTTTTGATGCATCCTCTTCATTTATGTTGTGAGTTTTCTTCCTCTCGAGATGTATATTATAATAAGGTGTAAGAAGAGTCGTTATATCAGGTAAGCGTTCTTCTTATAGCTCTCGCGAAATTCAGTAGGTGTAACACCCTTTATAGCTTTAAATGTTCGGTTGAAGTTAGATATGGTATTAAATCCGCACTTGTAACTTATCTCAATTATCGTCTGCGAGCTATCCACCAGTAGCAGTGTAGCGTGACCTATTCTCACTTCGTTGATATACTCCGAGATACTCAGGTTCGTATGCTGCTTAAAGAAGCGGCTGAGAGCATTCGGTGTCATGCTGACAAGTCCTGAGAGCGTCTCCATGCGTATCTCCTCAGAGTAGTGTTGGTCAATGTGGTCTTTTATCTTCTGCACCCTGCGACTTGTTACCGGTATCTCCACATGGGCGTAGCTCGAACTGGACAGTACGTGGTAATCGTGGCTTGCTGCGAGGTCATACAAAATCTCGTTGAGCAACGTCACCGAATGAAAGCTTGGCTTTGATTTTGTCAGTTCCATCAGTCTGTCATATACAGTCATGATAGCTTTCATGCCAAAGGCAACACCTAACTTAGAACTGTCAAACAGTTCTTTCAGCGGCGACATCACACGACGGTTGAGAATAGAGTCAGGGAAGTAATCATGCGGTATCTGTATCGTTATCTCATGAATCTGGTTGTCCATGCAGTGATACTGCTCCCATGTGTGTTCCATGTCACATCCTATGAGTGCAAGGTCAAAGTCGGATAGCACCTCCATCTTATCACCCACAATACGTCGCGCCCCACAGCAGTTCTCTACGAAGTTCAGTTCGTAGGCATGATGCTTATGGAGCGGATAATTGAAAGCCGGCTTATGCCTTTCCTGGAGGTAATAGCTGTCGCTCTCACTCAGTGGTGGTATCTCAATGATAAGTTTGCTGTTTGCCATAACTACAAATTGTGAATTATGAATTACTTCAACGCCTCCACGTCGCGCTTTACGTTTGAGCGAATCTTTGTCAGATATGCCTTCATGCCAGCAGCGTCCCTGTTGTCGATAATCTCAAGCAACTGCTTCAGCTCTGCACGTATCTGATCCACCTGATCATGTGTGAAAGGGTTGAAGAGAACCTCCTGAAGCAGGTAGTCATCCTCGTTCAGTACGCCCTTGGCGATGCGCAGATGTCTCTTGAATGTAGTACCAGGAGCATCCTGATGCTTCATCACCGCAGAGAAAACGAAGGTAGAAACGAAAGGAATAGACAGCGAGTAAGCCACTGTCTTGTCGTGCTCTTCGAAAGTGTATTCGTAGATGTTCAGGTCCAGTTTGCTGTACAGGTCCTTGAAGAAGCAGCGACCCATGTAGTCGCCCTCGCTGATGATGATAGCGTTCTCCTCTGACAGCTGGTTGAGGTTAGCGAATGTAGGACCGAACATAGGGTGGGTGCTTACATAGCGGCGACCAGTACTCTCATAGAACTCCTTCAATCCTGTTTTTACGGATGCTATATCGCTAAGGATACAATCCTCCGGCAGATAAGGTATGACATCGTTGAAAGCAGGTATTGTGTATTTCACCGTAGCGGCATTGATGCACAATTCAGGCTTAAACTCACGAATCTCCTCCAGTTCCGTGAATCTCTGGCAGTTGTATGTAAATCTCAAGCGCTTAGGATCCTTCTCATAAACGCCCACCTCATGATCGAAGCTCAGCAGGTCAATGAAGAAAGACCCCATCTTTCCTGCTCCAAGAATTAATATCTTCATGTTCCTTTCTCTTACTTGTTAATGATTTCCAACTGCTGACGAACAGACTCTTCGTGGATATGCTCGAATATCTGCTTGACGAAGTCTGCCGACATACCAGTCAGCGAGCCCTGCACGCCACGCTTATCAAGAATCTCGTTGTAACGGTCAGTCTGAAGTACGGTGATGTTATGCTCCTTCTTATACTGGCCAATCTCACGGCACACACGCATACGCTTAGCGAGCATCTCCATCAGGTCGTTGTCTATCTGGTCAATCTGTGAGCGCAGCTGTTTGATGTTCTCTGTAGAAACAGGATTATCACGAGCTACGAGCATGCCAACGATGTAGTCGCATACCTCTGGTGTCACCTGCTGCTTAGCATCGCTCCATGCCTTGTCAGGGTCGCAGTGTGACTCTATCATCAAACCATCGAATCCCAGGTCAAGCGCCTGCTGAGACAGCGGAGCTATGAGTTCGCGACGTCCACCCATGTGTGAAGGGTCACAGCAGATAGGTAGTTCAGGAATACGACGGCGCAGCTCAATAGGAATCTGCCACATAGGAGCGTTACGATACATTGACTTGTCGAACGAAGAGAAGCCACGGTGTATAGCACCCAGTCTCTTTATGCCCGCAGCGTTCAGACGCTCCAAAGCACCAATCCACAACTCAAGGTCAGGGTTTACAGGGTTCTTTACGAACACTGGCACGTCAATGCCCTTCATAGAGTCAGCCAACTGCTGCATGGCAAAAGGGTTTGCTGATGTACGTGCACCAATCCACAGGATATCCATGCCGTACTTCATCGCCAGCTCCACGTGCTCAGGCGTAGCCACCTCAGTGCCCACCATCATCTTGGTATCCTCCTTCACCTGAGCCATCCACTTCAGTGCAGGCTCACCATGTCCCTCAAAGCCACCTGGCTTCGTACGAGGCTTCCACACACCAGCGCGGAAGATGTGGCAACCCTTGATGGCAAGGTCCTTAGCAGTATTCATTACTTGTTCTTCCGTCTCTGCAGAACATGGTCCAGCAATGACGAAAGGGCGTTTGTTATCGCTTGGCAAATTCAATGCCGATAATTCTAATTCCATATATTTTTCAATTTTTTCAATTTTACTTCCTTCGCTGATCGTGCGCCTGCTGCGCAGACACGCACTGTTCAGTCAGTGAGCCCGCCTTCGGCGCTTTCAATTTTCAATTTTCAATTTTCAATTTGTTAATTCTCTCCAGTGCTTCCTGCATCTTCTCGTCCTTAGCGCAGAGCGAGATGCGAATGTATCGCTCTCCGTTGCTTCCGAAGATGAAGCCCGGTGTGATGAAAACGCTAGCCTCGTGCAGTATCTTCTCTGTCAGCTCTTCGCAGGTAGCATAGTGTTCTGGTATGCGTCCCCAGAGGAACATTCCCACGCTCTCCTTGTCATACTTACAGTTCAGCACGTCCATTATCTGCTCTGCTATTATGCGGCGGCGCTTGTAGTTATCATAGTTATACTCCTTGTGCCACGCATCATCGTTGTGATATGCCTCAGCAGCAGCAAGCTGAATACCGCGGAACATTCCAGAGTCGATATTCGACTTTATCTTCAGTATCCAAGAGATGAACTCACTGTTTGTCGCAACCATACCCACGCGCCATCCAGGCATGTTATGGCTCTTCGACATAGAGTTGAACTCTATGCAGCAATCCTTCGCTCCCGGTATCTGCAGTATAGACTGTGGATTGTCGTTGATGATAAACGAATAAGGGTTATCATTCACCACCACGATGTTATGCTCCTTGGCAAACTTCACGAGCCTCTCGTATGTCTCGCGACGCGCATTGCCACCCGTTGGCATGTTAGGATAGTTCGTCCACATCAGCTTCACCTTTGACAGGTCCATCGCCTCCAGCTGCTCAAAGTCAGGCTGCCAGCCATCGTTCTCCTTCAGGTCATAGTTCACTATCTTCTGTCCAAGAATCTTTGACAGCGAGGTGTATGTAGGATAGCCAGGGTTAGGCACCAATACC
This sequence comes from Candidatus Prevotella equi, assembly GCA_018065145.1. Classification (GTDB taxonomy): domain Bacteria; phylum Bacteroidota; class Bacteroidia; order Bacteroidales; family Bacteroidaceae; genus Prevotella; species Prevotella equi. The sequence continues at coordinate 40,457 of JAGHTW010000057.1, read as the reverse complement.
TCATCGCCAGGATTACAGAACGCCAGAGTCACATGCAGTATCGCCTCCTTGGAACCAATCATAGGCTGTATCTCCGTCTTAGGGTCCAGTTCCACGTTATACCAACGCTTATAGAAATACGCCATTGCCTCGCGCAGCTCTGGTATGCCCATCGTTGGCTGATAACCATGTGCCGAAGGGTCGTAAGCAGTCTTGCAAAGTTTGTCTATTGTAGCCTGTGAAGGTGGCATGTCAGGAGAACCAATGGCAAGGCTGATGATGTCCTTACCCTGTGCGTTGAGCGCTGCTACCTCCTTCAACTTTCTGCTGAAGTAGTATTCTTGTACCGTCGAAAGACGATCTGCTGGTTGTATCATTTTCTTCTTTTATTTATTATATATTTATTCTAGGGAGTTATGGGAAGTTATAGGGAGTTATAGGAAGTTAAAGGACATTACTACAATCCCTTTAAGCGTCAATACATTCGTCCTCTAACTTCTTCTAACTTCTTCTAACTTCCTTTGACTTCCTCTAACTTTTAAAACTTTACTTTCTGCTAAGAGCGATATAGTCCATGTATATGTTTGAATTCTTTCCCACCTTATTATATAATACGAGGGCGCAGCCATCAGGAATCTCCAGGTTGTCAACCTTGAAGAGCCCCTCCTGTGCAACACTGGTCAGCGTGCGACCCGTATCCTTTATCTCACCGTCAGGCGTCTGTATGCAGATGTTGATGGTAGAGTTAGTCTTGGAACTACGAGTATATGGAATCTTCATTGTGAATATGCCGCCGCGCTCCAGTGCAGGAGTGCTCCAGTAACTCGTTGTCACCACACCATCAGGCGTTGTGTAACCATAGTGACGTGGTGCCTGTGAGCCAGAGTAGCCAGAATGAATCTCCGTTGCAGCAGCAGCGTGAGACATGGTGAGATCCTCACATTCAAAGAAATACTCTATGTAAGCATCGCGGTACTGCACCTCGCTGACCTCCGAGTCAACATACTTGCTGTATGGTGCCACCGTCTCGTACCACATGCCGTTATGCTTTATGTACTTGTTCCATGCGGCAATGCTCGTGCCGTCGATATAACCCTTGCCCGTAGCAGCAATGCCTAACTCCTCAGTGCCCTTCATCGCTTTCACGCTATAGTCTATCTGGTGATGCGCATCAAAGACAAGGTTGATGTTATTCTCACGACCGCTGCGAACAGCAACGCCAGGAATGTTGCCAGACTTATAGATATACTTCACGTTACCATCCTTGTTGAAGAAAGTATTCAAGTCAAGCTCGTTCGCCATGAATGTCTCGCCGACATTACAGAAATACACCATCTTAGGCTTCAGCACCGCACCATCCTTATCCTTGAACGTGACATTGTATGAAGTAGGAACAGAAGAAGGGTCAGAATACTTCGTAATCACGAGATTGTCAAAGTATGCGTCAGTGCTATTGACATCAGCGAAGAAGTCAATCTGCGAACATGACATAGCCCTCTTGTTAGCGAAAGGAATCTCCTTCGCTTCGTTGAGCACGATGCCACGATCCTTTGTTGTAATGGTATAGTCAACGCTCTTGCCTTTGACGTCAACGAGAACCATTACGTGAAGCCATTTGTTGAAGTAAGACTTTGTATCCTTGCTCGTATAGTCACCATTGATACTCCAGTAGTTTACACCCTGTCCGCTGCGGCACTCACCGAGATAGAAGAATGCGCCACCGTCAGAATACACCGTCTTACCAAACTCTGGCACAGCATTGCCGTCACGGATAGTGAAATACTGCGCATAGTTCGGATTTACCTCGTCCATATAGAAGTCAAACTCAATCTTCACCTTGCGTGCTCCCGCCGTCTTCGAACCGAAGTGAACGGTAGCGAACGAGTAACCATTGATAGAGTTATAGTCCGTACGGAAATGAACAACCTTTGAGCCAATGTCAGAACTCATCTTGTTTGAAACACTGATACGTGAAACCGGCTCAAAGAGAGTCTCACCCTTTTCAAAATCATTCTGTAAAACAACAGTCTCAGTCAAGTCCGCCTGAGCAGTGCAGAAAGTAGATAAAACTACCAACGCAAGAAGTAAAATCTTTTTCATATAGTGGGTATTAATTTTCCATTTTCCATTTTCAATTTTCAACTTTCAATTTTCAATTAACGCGCCTTATACTCTCCCAGAATGATGAGATCCTTTGTCAGCGGCGTGATAGCATCAATGCTCTGTCGGTAACGTGTCAGGTCATCATACGTCACATCAACGTAGAACATATACTCCCATTCCCTGCCAATGATAGGCAGCGACTGAATCTTTGTGAGATTGATGCGATAGAACGAGAGAATCGACAATACCTGCGACAACGAACCCTCCTCGTGAGGCAACGAGAACACGATGCTCGACTTGTCAGACTCGTTGATAGCGCGCAGGAAGTCCGCCTTGCGAGGGTCCGTCATCACCAGGAATCGAGTGAAGTTATGCGGATTGTCCTCTATGTGGTTCTCCAAAACCTCAAGACCATACAAAGCAGCCGCGTCAGCATGACACAGCGCAGCAACGCCCGTCATGTTATTCTCTGCTATCCATTTAGCAGAACCAGCGGTATCCTCATCCTCCACCATCTTCAAGTTCTGGTGCTTGCTGAGATATTTGTTACACTGCGCCAGAGCAACCGGGTGAGAGTGAACCTCAGTGAGGTCATCCAGCTTCTGTCCCGGCAATGCACAGATGCAGTGACTGATATGTGTCTTATGCTCACCAACAACGGCCATGCCGCTCTGACGAAGCAATTCGTAATTGTGCAACAGCGATCCGGCGATGGTATTCTCTATAGCCATGATGCCGATGACGGTAGGGTCTTGTTTCATGTTCTCAAAAACATCCTCAAACGTAGAGCAACAGATAATCTGCAACTGCTCCCCCTCGAAGTAGTGATGCGCTGTGATATCGTGAAAACTACCTATCTCACCCTGTATTGCAATCCTTTTCATTCTTTTTTTATTAATGTGTTAAAAAAAATGTCCCGTATAGTCTTGTACTATGCGGGACATTGCAATGTTTATGTTTTGCTTTTCTTGTCTTATGTTGAACTTATACGCAACATCCCGCCTTACAGAACTCTGCAAAGTATGAATAAAAATAAAAATAAGAAGCGTATGACTGATTCATTTTTCTCTTGTTATTTTTCTTCAAACGGCGTTACTATTGCCTTATATCGGTTGCAAAATTAATACTTTTCTTTCAAACCGCCAAATTTTTCTTTGTTTTTTTTGAATGAGCCTGCTAATTGTAACCCAAAAAAGCCGTCCGCTGCAACTGTGTGTTGTCAGCGGACGTTTTTTTGTTACTTTACTCGTTTTATGAGTTCTTCTGGGTATGTAGGCATGGCGCCGTTTTGTGTGCAGACGAATGCTGATACGTCAACACCTATCTTGTGGGCTTCCTTTATCGATTTTCCTGCCAGGATAGCAGCGCAGAAGGATCCTGTGAAGGAGTCGCCTGCGCCTACGGTATCGGCAACCTTTACCTTTGGCGTTGGCTGGAAGGATAACTCGTCGCTCGTGATGACGTATGATCCGAAGGCACCGCAGGTGAGCACTACCATCTGCAGGTCGTAGATGCGGATGAGGTCGCGTACCTGGTCTTCGAATGATACTGGCTGCAGGAGTTCTTCTTGTGGGTTTACTCCAATTATTTCGTCGAGGTCGAGGAGGGATGCTACGGTGATGATTTCTTCGTCGTTAATCTTGAGAACGTTGCAGCGTTTCAGTGATTCTTCTATTAACTCGCGTGAGTACCACTGCTGACGCAGGTTGATGTCGAAGACCTTGAAGGTGCCGAGCTGTGGCATGGTGTCGAGGAATTTGTATATGGTGTTTCGACTTACGGCTGTGCGCTGTGCGAGAGAACCGAAGCAAACGGCGCGTGCGTTCCTTGCAATGTCTTCGATGGCTGGTGTCCATGGTATGTTGTCGTATGCTACGCCGAGGCAGATGTCATACTGTGGGATGCCGTTGCCTGAGAGTGTGACCTGTACGGTGCCTGTTGGTTCTTTTACTACTTCCAGGTGTGTCTGCAGGTTGCGTGGCTCGAGTTCTTTCTTTACTAATTCTCCGTCTTCATCGTTGCCTATGGCTGATACGGCGATGCCGTTGAGACCGAGTTGGCTAACGTGGTAGGCGAAGTTGGCGGGTGCTCCGCCGAGTTTCTTTCCGTCAGGGAGGCAGTCGAAGAGTATTTCTCCCAGTCCTACTATGTAATCTTTCATAATTATTTCACTTTAGGTATGTAAGTAAATAGATATATTACGCCTACTGCCATACAGAGTACGGCGCCAGCTTGTCCCATGGCGTCTGATGCTACGCCCATGGCGAGTGGGAAGAGTGTGCCTCCGAAGAGTCCCATAATCATCAGTCCGCTGACTTCGTTCTGCTTCTCTGGAACGGCTTGCAGTGCATTGGCAAAGCACATAGAGAAGATGTTGCTGTTGCCGTATCCTACGAGTGCGATGCCTGCGTAGAGTATCCATTGCTCTTGTCCTATATACATGCATATCATGGATAGTGCCATGCAGATGGTTGATATGATGAAGAAGGTGCGTGTCTTGAGTACGCGCAGGAAGAAGCTGCCTGTGAAGCATCCGATGGTACGGAAGATGAAGTAGAGGCTTGTGGCGAAGGCTGCATCGTTGAGTGTCATGCCCATGCGCTCCATGAGTATCTTTGGTGCTGTGGTGTTGGTGCCTACGTCAATGCCTACGTGGCACATGATGCCGAGGAAGCTGAGCAGCACGATTGGTGTGCCGAGGAGCTTGAAGGCGTTGACAAACTGTGTGCCGACTCCTGCGTCGCTTGCTTCTGTCTTTGGCTCTTCAATCTCGATTGATGCAAGGACTGCTGTAGCGAGGATGCCGATGACGAGGAAGATAGCGAAGAGGATGCGCCAGTCGTAGCCGAATGATGGTATTATGGCTGTAGCGCCCCACATGGCGAGGTAAGGTGCGATGAATGAGGCGATGGCCTTGATGAACTGTCCGAAGGTGAGGGTGGAGGCAAGGTTGCCGCCTTTCATGACGCATGTTACGAGTGGGTTGAGTGATGTCTGCATCAGCGCATTACCTATGCCCAGCAGCGAGAAGGCTGTGAGCATGATAGGGAATGTCTCGCCAAAGAGTGGCAGGATGAGTGCAAGGACTGTTACGACGAGTGACAGCAGCACTGTCTTCTTACGTCCTATCTTGTTCATCAGTACGCCTGTTGGCACAGAGAAGATGAGGAACCAGAAGAATACCAGTGATGGGAAGATGTTGGCTACGGAGTCGCTGAGCTGTAGGTCAGCCTTGACGTAGTTGCTTGCTATGCCCACGAGGTCAACGAATCCCATGGCGAAGAAGCAGAACATCACGGAGATGATAGCTATTTTATTTGATTTCATAGTGTGTGTGTTTTAGTATTGTGTAATTGTCATGCCTGAGATGTTTATCTCACCGCCGTAATTGTTTATAGACCAGCAGTTCTTCTGTATGCCATAGATGCGGTTGGTGTAGCATACGTTGTCGTTGATATACATTACCATTACGGAGTTGTCGGTGTAGATATCTACCTTGTAGGTGTTGTCAGCAGGGCGGCTGAAACCGTAGCTGTTGATACCTGGAATGAATCCTCTGCCTGATGTTTCCTTCTTGTCACCCCACATGAAGGTGCCTTCTTCCTCAAAGTTAATCTGTCGCCAGTTTTCGTTTTCTGGATTTATGACCATGGTAAAGTATCGTGTGACGTTGAGGTCAGAGCTGTTCTTTGCATCATCAAGATGTTCGTCGAACTTCTTTGGGTCAATAGTAACCTCGTTGCTGCCACGTACGAATGAGATGCCGAACTTATCCCAGTTGTTGCTGGTCTTTACGGTGAATGAGATGTGGTTGTGGTAACCGAGACGGTTGTAGAGCATGTATGCGTCGTCGCCCTTCAGGGTTACGTCACTGCCGTTGATTTCTGCACCCTGAGACTTCATGACTTTTACTTCTGCTGCCTTGTTGTATTTTGCGCGGATGCCTGGAACCTCTCCGAGTGTGAGTGTGCCGTCTTCATGCTGGATAATCTTGTGGCAGACGAGTGAACCAGACCAGTTAGGCTCAACGTCCTTCGTATCGTCAAAGCTGCCACCGGCATTGTTGTTCTTCTGCCAAAGGTCCTGACCAGAGCGGAATGGACACCAGCCCCAGATGTAACGGTCGGTGCCGTTGCTTGCTGTCTTGCCGGCATAGAATGCGCGGCTGTCAAGTGACTTCTGATTGTGGTCGATGTAACCGCTGTCACCGAAGAGGCTCTTCAGCTCAGCCCATGAGTGAGCCTTGACGTACTTGACGTCGCGACCCCAGTTGCGCTTGTTGCTGTCGCTATATACGATGTACCACCAGTCGCCCATCTGGAATACGTCAGGACACTCGTACATACGCTCCCAGAGCATGTTGAACTGATCTGCCTTCTCCCAGTCTCTCATGTTGTCAGAGACGTATTCTGCGAAGACAGGGTTGCCGCCTTTTATAGGGCGTGTAGAGATAATCATGTGGTACTTGCCGCCTTCTTCAAAAATCTGTGGGTCACGGAAGTCTGTTTTGTTGAACTCGTCTGTGACGCCGCGCAGCATCCACACCATGTCCTTGGTGTAGTGTATGCCGTCTTCAGAGGTAGCGCGCATCACTGCCTCTGTCTGTGCGCAGGCTCCGTTGTGACCGGTGTAATAGATGTAGTACAGTTTGTCATGCTCGTTGTAATAGCAGCAGCCTGTACCTACGCCAGCGTCTTGTTCTGCAGCAGCGCCAGCAGGCAGTATCTCGCCAAGTGCGGTGTAGTTGGCACCGTCCTTTGTTGATACTCCCCACATTGGGTGATATGATGCACCGTTCATGTCGTACTCCTGAAGGTAGAGGATTCGGAACTCTTCGTTCTTCTTGTCATAGTATGGCATTGGGTCGCCAACTCTTCCCACAGAAGGATTGAAATAGGTGCTGAAGCCTGTCTCATCGGTTGAAACGAAAACGTCAGAGGTTCCTGCCCAGTCTTTTGGTGTGTCACCCTCAAATGTCTCGTCGGAACAAGAGGCGAGGGCGCTTCCTGCAGCACTTGCTATCATAAGTGCTGCGAGGGAAGACATTATATTAGAATAAAAATTCTTTTTCATGTTGATATATTGTTTTGTCGTTACTTAAAAATCATACAGGTACATGATGCCGTTATATGTCATGCGGCTGATGTTCTCGTGGAACTTCTCCTTGTATTTCTCGTCCTTGACGGCAGAGTACCAGTCGTAGCATCCGGAACCGATACAGATGATGCCGCCCTTGCCGTATGCCTGTGTCTTGGCAGATGGGAACTCCCATGCTATGATGTTGCCCTCGTTCTTGTTGTTTATACCAAGAATCTTGCCCTGTACGCGCTCAAACCAATGGTTGTAGTCCTTGTATTCAGACCATCCCTCAGCGTGGTTGTAGCAGACAACGGAATTAGTTACGCCGAAGCCTTCGTCGGTGCAGTAAACCTCTGGTGTGTCGCCAGCGATGAGGTTTTTGAAGAGAGGATGATCGTCCTGACCGTCATAGATGGTGAATGTCCAAGGACCACCGCAAATCTCTGGGTCTTCCTCTGTACGTGCAGACCAACAGTTGTTAGGTGTTGCCCATGTGTCTTTCCATCCGCCGCCTATATCGTGGCTTGAACCTATGAATGGAGGCAGGATAGCAGCGTAGCGAGTAAGGAAGAAAGCACCACCGTTCTCATAGTAAGCCTGAAGCTTGTCAAAGAGTCCAGCGTTAAGTGCTCCCTCATCAGGCAGTCCTGTTGCCTTTGCTACGTATGGCACGAACTGTCCGTGTCCGTCAATGGCATTCTCGTTGGTGCCATGCCAGAAGATAATCTTTACTTTGTCAAGGCTTACGGCGCCGTCAGCAATATCCTTCAGCGATGCGAAGGCTGGCTTAGGCACGTTGACAAGCATCCAGTCGTATGCTGTCTTCTCCTCCTTGTTGAGTTCCTCTGCTGTAAGTGCTGTGCTGACGTAGAGTGCCTCAGGGTCAGTGTAGTTCTGCACCTCTACGGTATAGGTGCGCTTCTTACCAAGATTCTCAACTGTAAACTGCTGTGGAGTGGTGAAGTCCATTACGATGCCATTGCCGTTGACTGTTGCCATCTCACTGGTCTTGATTGATGGTGAGAGGGCAGAGATGTCAATGCCGTCCTTAAGGAACACTTTGATGGTGAGGTTCTCCTGGTCTATCACACCATTGATGCCAGAGAGTGTGAATTGGCTCATGCGAGCCTCCATCACCTTCAGCTTGAGAGCCCAGTCCCATGTTACATCGCCGTTTACGATGTGTATGGTACGTGGTGAGTTCATGTTAAGGTGTGTGCCTACCTTCATGTCGGCTACTGCTCCGTCAGAAAGCTTGAGCGAGGTTATCTCCATATTGTCGATAGGTGTGTCCTCTGGCACATATACCATCAGTGTCTGTGACTCGGCATCCACCTCGGCTTTGAATCCGTCTATAGTCAGTTCCTCAACGTTGCAGTTGCCAGAGAGATTCAGACTGCTGGCGTTATCGGAGCATGAAGCTACAGTGAAGCCCATGGCCAATGCCATCACGATTTTTATATATTGCTTAAAAGTCTTCATAACTTTTACTTATATTAATCTAAATTGTTAATTATCAATCATTAATTATTCATTAACCTGAATTTATGAATAATGCAGGTTAGAATCCCGGATTCTGAACGTACAGGTCGTTGGATGCCTGAAGCTCATTGAATGGGATAGGCAGATACTCGTTTCTGTTTACACGGAACTTAGACCTCTTGTAGATAGTGGTGTTTGTCTCTTCCTGGTAGAACTTGTCGAGGACAGACTCTACGTCACCCCAGCGAACGAGGTCGAAGAAACGCTCTGATTCCATGGCTAACTCCAGACGACGCTCGAATTTCACGAGCTTCAATGCGTCGTTGACCTTGTCAGCACCGTATGTGCCTACCTTGAATGATACGCCATACTTGCTTGGATAGCTCTGAATCAGCTGGGTGCTCTGCATAGCGCGGCGACGGATGTCGTTGACCAGGTCAAGGGCTTTCAGTGACAGTGAAGCGTCACCCTCCAGTATAGCCTTCTGCGCAAATGCCTCTGCACGCATAAGTATAACGTCTGCAAAGCGGATAACGATGCGGTTCATAGAGTTTGCCCAGCACCAGCCGCACTTCTTTACGTATGTGTTCTGACCTACATAGTCCATATCCACGTTCTGCTTCAGAGTGATGTTGTAACCATACAGTCCGTCTGCATTACGCACCCAGTCCTTTGTCTGGATGTATTTAGGATTGAACATGAATGGGAAGTCAGGCATACCAACAGTGAGGTAGAGACGTGGGTCGGCATTGTCGTACTTTGGCTCGTAGTTCTTGTTGTTGAAATCGTCAGGCATTGCCAGACCGTTGGCGTCTGTACGGAAGGCATTCACAAGGTTGCGTGAAGGCTTGTAGAAGTCATGACCACCGGTGGTGAGCTTGTCAGCATTAGGTGCCATCAATGCTGCACCGAAGTTGCGGTTGCCGTTGACACTGCCGTCATTGAAAGAGTACTGTACTGCCCAGAGTGACTCGCAACCATTCTCGTACTGCTCCTCAGGACGGAAGTTGTTGTGGAAGTCTGCCTCTAACTGGTAATTGTCGTATGCCTTAGACATCTCACCCTTGTAGTCTGTGTATTTCAGGACAGAGTCAAGGTCGTTGGTGTTTACGCCTGTCATTCTGTGAGAACCAGCATCGTCCTGACGGTATGCCTTGTAGAGATATACCTTTGCAAGAAGTGCAGCGGCAGCAGCCTTTGTAGGACGTCCCTTGTCCTTCTGTGTCTCAGGCAGGTTACCGTATGCTGCGTAGAACTCATCAGCGAGCACCTTCCATGATTCATCGTTGGTGTATTGGGTGTTGGAGATGTTGTAGAACTCCTCGGTAGGGAGATTCTCGTTCATTACAAAAGGTATGTTCTTGAACAATCGTTTCAACTGGAAATGACCATATGCACGCAGGAACTTCATCTCGGCTATTCTCTCCTGCTTCTTAGGGAATTTCTTCTCATCTGCCTGGTCCAAAAGGGCAAGGGCTGTATTGGTACGAGAGATGTAGTTATAGAGACGTGTCCAAATACCACCGTCGCCGTTGATACTCCAGTCTGATGGCTTGATGCCTTCGCCTGTTTCTATATTGTGGAATACGTCACCATCGCCTTCGTTAGAACCACCTTTGTACGCATCATCACTGCGTACGTCATAGTTCCAAAGTGAGAAAGAGGCATTGATGTCTTCTATTGTTGACAGACCGGCATAGGCTGATACCACCATTGATTCGGTGTTCTCAATCTTCATGGCATCCTCCTCGAATAACGTTCCTTGAGGCTTTTGCTCCTCCAGAAAATCACTACAGCTTGTCAGTGAGCATGATGCTGCTATCATCAGGGCAACAGCAGAAACTTTTGTTGCCTGATTGTATATAAAGTTATTTGTCTTCATATTTTCGTTTTTATTTTTGTTTCGTCTTCGTTTTTCGTTTTCGTCTTCGTAGCGAAGCGTTTCGTTTTCGTTAGAACGAAACATTTACACCAAAGGTAATGTTGAGAGGGATAGGATATCCGTATCCTGCATTCTCAGGATCAACACCAGTGAACTTGCAGCTCTTGATGGTAGCAAGATTCTGGGCTGAGAGATATAGGCGCAGACGCTCCATATAGAGCTTCTTTGCTATATCCTTAGAGAAGTTGTATCCAAACTGAATAGTGCGAAGTTTGAAGTAAGAACCATTCTCAACATAGTATGATGACATAGCCGATTCAAGACCAACAGGGGTAGAGGTCAGTGCAGGAATCAATGATGTAGTGTTTGTAGAAGACCATGCATCCATCAGACGTGTGCCTTTATTAAGGTTTGGCACGTTGGTACCAGCCCAGAGGTCAGTCTCTAACTTCAGATCCTTTGTTATTACATCCACTCCTGCTACACCCTGCCAGAACATTGTGAAGTCGAAGTTCTTGTACTGAAGATATACGTTAAGACCAAATGAACATGCTGGCACTGGATTGTATATCCATGTCTGGTCGAGGTCTGTTATCTCACCGTCACCGTTAAGGTCCTTGAATCTCATACGACCAGGTGCTGCCTGAGGCTGTTTAGCGTGATTATCAACCTCTTCCTGATTCTGGAAGATGCCATCAAAGACATAACCTACCTGTGAACCGTAGGCATGGCCGATGATAGAGTTCTTTGCATTACCACCAAAGGTGCCGCGTGCTATGAGCGTTGTAGGAAGTTCCTGAATCTCATTGCGATAGGTGCTTATGTTGCCTGTGATGTCCCATGAGAGATCCTTGTGCTCACCACGGTATCCTACTGTCAGCTCCACACCACGGTTGAGCATAGTACCAGCATTGATAAATTGATGTGCTCCCTCACCAGCACTTGCTATGGCTGGCATGTCAACAAGAATGTCGGTGGTCTTCTTGTTATACCACTCAAAACTTCCGTAAAGACTGTTCTTGAAGAATGCAAAGTCAAGACCGATATTCGTCTGGGTTGTTGTTTCCCAACGGAGGTCTTCGTTGCCACGCTGCAAACGCTTGAAACCGCTCTGAAGTGCTCCTTGGTTGTTACCTGCGATATCGTAGGCCGTATCGTATGAAGAACCTGCATCGGTGATGGTTCCCATTGTGCTGCGATAAAGTGTGTAGCGAGCGTTATTAGCAATCTGCTGGTTACCTGTCTGACCCCAGCTGAAACGAAGCTTCAAATTGTCAAGCCAGGAGAGCTTGTCCTTGAGGAATGCTTCCTCAGAGATTCTCCAACCAAGACTGAATGAAGGGAATGTAGCGTAGCGGTTGTTCTTGCCGAAACGGCTAGAACCATCATGACGTACGGTAACAGATGCAAGGTAACGATCATTGTATGCGTAGTTAGCCTTAGCAAAGAATGATACGAGTGAGAAACCATCACCACCACCATATACCTTTGGTATGCCAGAACCAGTCTCAGGCCACATGTAGTCTGTGCTCATGAGTGGATAGTCGTAACCTACGGCACTGAAGTATTCAGAGTCCTCGCGGTTTATCTCCATACCGGCAAGGGCATCAACGCGATGCTTGCCAATCTCAAAGTTGTATGAAGCAACAAGGTTCCACATCCAACGCATCCAGTGTTCCTGCTTAGCCTCGGAAGAGTTCGTAGAGTTTGCTGCTGTGCCTTCGGTTATAGGCAACTGGAACATGCGCTGCTTCTTCTGAGAATAGTCGATACCGAATGTTGTCTTGACGTTGAAGTTCTTGAATGGATTGATGTTAAGATATGCATCACCGAACAAACGCCAGAATGTGTACTTGTTATCACTGTTGCGATCAAGACGAGCTACTGGGTTCTGATATGATGTATAACCTCCATGAGGACCTGCATATTCTCCCTCTATATCGCGTACAGGTATGATGGATGGATATTGCAACACATTCTGCAGAATACCAGGATCCTGAACTTCACTGGTGCGGTTTGCTGAGAAGTGCTCGCCGATGGTAACCTTGTCCTTTATTATCTTGAACTCGTTGTTGGCACGTACAGAGAATCTCTCAAAGCCTGTTTCTTTGATTATACCACGGTTGTTGTAGTAACCAGCAGAGAAGAAAGAACTGCTATGCTCACCGCTTCCGCTGAGTGATACATTGTACTGCTGTGCAAAGCCTGTACGTGTTGTCTCGTCAAACCAGTCGGTGTCGCTGGATGGTGTAAGACCGTTGTCAATGTATTTGTTGAGAGACATGGAACGGAATGTAATCTGACCGTCAGGAGCTGTGTCCCATGTGTATCGGTATCCAAGACCGTTCGTGTTAGGATTCTTGCCATCGTTAACATAAGCTTGGAACAATGCCTTGCCATACTGCTCTGTGTTGAGTACCTCAAGTTTATGAGCGTACATCTGAGCAGAGAGACTAGCGTCGAAATCGACCTTCACCTTACCATCCTTACCTTTCTTGGTGGTGATGATGATGACACCGTTTGCAGCACGTGAACCATAGATAGATGCTGATGCGGCATCCTTGAGTATCTGAATGGACTCAATATCGTTGCCGTTGAGCTCATGCATGCCGCCCTTTGTTGGTACACCGTCAATGATGTAGAGAGGGTCGTTGTCATTCAATGTGCCAATACCACGGATGCGAACGGTTGCTGCACCAGAAGGGTTTCCTGATGCCTCAATGTTCATACCAGGAACGCGACCCTGAAGTGCTTTCATCGGGTTATTCTCGTTCTGCTTCTGAATGTCTGCAATGCTAACAACAGAAACAGCACCAGTGAGGTCAGACTTGCGCTGTACCTGATAACCGGTTACTACCATTTCTTCAAGCAGAGTCTCGTCTTCGCTCATGACAACATCCATGGATGCTGCGGCTTGAAGCTCTTGAGTAGCATAACCTACATAACTAAAGCGGATTGTTGCGCCTTTTTTCACTGTCAGACTGAACTTGCCGTCCATGTCTGTCACTGTGCCATTCTGGGTTCCGACCTCTTGGACGGTGGCTCCAATCACAGCATCATGGAATGCCTTGTCAGTAACGGTACCGTTTATCTTTATGGTCTGTGCCATGGCTGATAGACATCCCACAAAGAATAGTAGTAACGTAATGATTGATTTGGTTCTTTTCATTGTTAATAGAAATTTATAGATTTACTTGATGTTTATCTTGTTGTACTTGCTCTTAGGGAATACAAGACTGGTCATTACCACCTCGCCGTCGTTGCCAAAGACTTCTACGCTGGACTTGTCGATGAAGAAGCGAAGTGACGTAAGCTTGTTGTGAACAGGAGCTACGGCATGCACTGCAAAGTCCTGTGAGAAGGCAGTCTCGCCACTCTTCGCGCGGTCCACTGTCAAGGTCATTGCTTTCTGATCGTAGATGACGTTGAACTCTTCACCCTCCTCGTTTGAGAGTGTTACAGTGCATGAGCCTTTTACCTTTACAGTCTTGTCTAAACCTTTGTCTGTATATTCTGGTGAAGGCCGTGAACCGAGATAGAGCTTCTTATCTGCTCCATAATATATATAAGGTTCGCGAGCGATGCTGTTAGCAGAACGATACTGCATGGTTGGTACATTGTTGGCGTACTGCCAATTGCTCATCCATGCTATCATAGTATGGCGGTTGTCAGGGGCATTAGAGAAGCTTACAGCGGCATAGTGGTCCTTGCCGTAGTCCTGCCAAAGAGAACTGCCATGGTAGCGGCTTTCATCATCAACGGTGAATTTGTGTCCGTCGAAATCGCCAATGAAGTATTGTGTCGCTGAACCACCAGAAGGTCCGCCAGGGTTGATGTTGCATATAAGTACCCACTTTTCCTGATCTTTCATTTTTCCATTTGCTATCTTTAGTTTCAATAGGTCAGGACATTCCCAAACGCCATCATGACATCCGTATTCTTTACCAAAGCGTGACTCTTCCTTCCAATCCTTCATGTTTGGTGAAGAGTATATGCGCATTTCTTGTCCTGCTGACATGATAAGATTCCATGCCTTAATATCTTCGTTCCAGAACATATTTGGATCACGGAAGTCAACAATGTCTGCTGTAAGCACAGGGTTGCCTTCATATACATGGAAGGTATTGCCATTGTCAAGAGAGTAGGCAATGGACTGCTCCTGAAGGTCATGACCCCAAGGTGTCTGTATGCACGATGTGTACATTGCTATGATAGCATCCTTGCCAAAGCCTGCTGTGTTATCCTTATCTACTATGCATGAACCAGAGAAAATCGTTCCATTGGCATCAGGAGAAAGAACAGTTCCCTTGTGCTCCCAGTTTATAAGGTCTGTGGATACGGAATGAGCCCAGTGCATATTGCCCCACATGCTGCCATAAGGGTTGTACTGGTAATAGAGGTGCCATTGACCGTCTTTGTAGAACATACCGTTAGGGTCGTTCATCCAACCATATAATGGTGTATGATGAAACTCTGGACGATATTTCTCGCGGTTGTTGTTGTCAAAAGTGTTCGAAAGCTTAATGTTGCGTAGGCATATTGCAGAACCCACACCGCCTCGGTTGCTGTGATCAACGGCTACGTGAGTCTGGAGCATGAGGTTCTTGCCTCGATACTCTGTCAATTCAAATGGGACATAGTAATCGATTTTTGATAATGCCAGACGAACATTGAGAGAACGTACCATTTGGTTGTCTGCAACAATGGTAATCTTAGACTCTGGCGCATTGTCCTCAATAGGAAGCAAAAGGTATTTTTCTTTTGCTGAGGGAGAAATACGTATGAGACTGTTTTCATTCGCTAGAGACTCAATCCTTAGGTCTTGAGCTACTGATGTCAGCATGCTCATAGCTGTGAGCACTATTGCTGACGCAATCTTTAGGGTTGTTCTTTTCATTGATTATGGTTTTATTGTTAGGTTTCTCTCAAAAATGTTATCCGAATACAACCCTTTTACCTAAGCCAAAATAACTAAACTAACCTGCTAATCATTTTTCTGTTGCAAAGATACTAATATGCTAAAGGATAGTTTATAAAAAATGTTGCATTGACTAAAAAAAAATAGTCAACGCAACATTTTAACTATATTATGTATCATTTTTGCTTATCCGAAGGTGATTTACCGTAGTATTCCTTGTAACATTTAGCAAAATATGATGGTGCGGAGAATCCTACACGATATGCAACTTCTGATATAGAAAGCGAAGAATCTTGTAATATAATTCGCGCTCGCTTTAGTCTTTCTTCGCGTATTATTTCTATTGGTGTCTTTCCTGTTAATGCTTTTACCTTGCGGTACAGCTGCACACGTGAGAGGCACATCTGCTGTCCGATATCTTCTACGGAGAGGTTCGAGTCGGAGATGTTATCATCCAGACAAGCCAAGAATTTATCCATGAATTCATTTTTAGGCAATGCCGGAACAGTTTGTTCGGATAACTCAGGTGTTGGACCTGTTGTTACATCAAGAAGTTGGTCTCGCTGTTCTTCCAACAAGTCTCGCTGTCTCTCTACCTCTTCCTTTTGCTGATTGAGCTCATCGTTCTTCTGTTGTAGCTGTTGGTATAGCCTGTGTTTCATGCGATATGCCTTGACTGATATAACAAGAAGTGTGCAGGTGACAATAACTACAAGGATAATAAAGATAAGAATTGCTCTTTGTGCATTGAGAATAGAAATCGTCTTATACACGCGTGCGTACATTCTTTTAATATAATGATTCTGATTCTCAATCTCCTTGTGTTGTAGTAAAAGCACATTGGCGTTGGCAGAGGTAACGATGCTCGTTTCCATGTCTGTCTCCTTTTTGTAAGGATTGCCTTTGAGAATGTTAATAGCCAACTCCATCAGTTCGTCACCATGTGTAGGATATATGGCGGAGGCAGTGATGATTCCGTCTCTTACCTGTTCTATTCCACCGCCTGCTGTCGGTAGGGCGTCTATTCCAAGATATATTATATCCTTGCTGTTCTGTCGTCCTGAATGTACTTGGTTGTAACGCTCCAAGGCATGTCGTGCACCAACCGCCATTCTGTCGTTTGCTGCAAAAATACAGTTAACAGTAGGGATGGCGCCGTTCTCGTTTTCAAAATGATAGAGGATGCTGTCCATCACATTCTCTCCAGAGTTCTGCTTCCAGTCTCCTTCTCCCATTGCAATGACGTGCATGTCTGGATATTTCTTCAGCGCATCGTGGAAGCCTTCGTGTCTCTCTATCGCAGGTGATGAACCATGTTCGCCAGCTATCTCTATTATGTTACCCTTGCCATGCAACTCTGATGCTGCATAGTGAGCAAGCATACTGCCGATATTGTAATTGTTGGCGCCCATGTAAGCGGTGTAGTTCTTTACATCGCTTCTTCTGTCGAAGAGTATCACAGGGATATTAGCATCTGTGGCATGCTTGATGGCTTTAGACAGCTTGTTTACCTGCTGTGGAGAGACAATGAGCAGGTCAACATTTAGATTGACAAGAGAGTCTATCTGTCTTATTTGTTGTTCTGTGTCATCGTTTGCAAAGCAGATGGCTAATTCAACATTCTCATTGAAGTATGTCGATTGCTCCAACTCTGCTGCCAGCTTAGCGCGCCAAGAGTCATCAGAGCATTGAGATACTCCGATGAAATAATGCTTTTCTGTGTCTATGCAGGAAGATAGGGCACAGAGTATAATGGTGACTATAACGAGTCGTCCTTTTGAAAACAATGCGTTCATTCTTATTTCTGTTACTTTTTGTAGAAGAAGTCGAGGGCGGCTTGTATTGTTTTGTCGTCGATGTTGAGGTATTGCATCCATGCTTGTTCGTCGAGCATGTTGTAGATGATGCGTGAGTTGATGTATGTCTCAAGCAGGTGGTGGGACTTCTTTATCATGAGGTTACGACGCTGCAAGCCTCGTTTGTCGGCGTAGGTGGCAAACAGCTCTACGGTGTTTTGCTTGACGAGGTGGTCTGCCAGTGCGCGCATCTCATGGAAGTTGTTGAGCTTGAGACGGTTGTCGTCGGTGTAGCTGTATGCAAACTGCAGGATGAGTCCTGTCATGCTTGCCTCACGGTAGTATGAGGTGACGTCGGTGGTGTCTTCTGCCACGAAGATGTCCGGCGTGATGCCTCCGCCGCCATATACCACGCGACCTGAGACGGTGTGGTATTCTGGTCCTTCGTGCTTGATGCTGTCGGCAGAGAAGAACTCGCCGTGCTCATAGCGTGTGATGATGTCGTTCTGGTAGTCTTTGTTGTCGCTGTTGTAAGGCTTCTGTATGCATCTGCCTGATGGGGTGTAGTAGCGTGCTACGGTGAGTCGTATCATGGATCCGTCAGGGAATCCTATCTGCTGCTGCACTAGTCCCTTGCCGAAGGAACGGCGTCCGATGATGGTGCCGCGGTCGTTGTCCTGCATGGCGCCTGCGAAGATTTCGCTGGCAGAGGCGGAGTGCTCGTTGATGAGTACGACGAGTGGCATCTTCTGGTATGAGCCGCGACCGTCGGTCTTGTATTCCTGACGTGCGGACTTACGTCCTTCGGTATAGACTATGAGGCGGTTCTTTGGTAGGAACTCGTTTGCCATCTGTACGGCTGCTTCGAGGTATCCACCGGTGTTGTCGCGAAGGTCTATGACGAGGTTGTCGAAGCCTTCCTGTGCCAACTGTGCGAGGGATACGAGCATCTCGGCGTAGGTGTTCTCGCCGAAGTTCTTGATGCGTATATAGCCTGTGTTATCGTCTATCATGTATGTGGCTACGATGCTCTTTGTCTTTACCTCGCCGCGTGTTATCTCGAATACCTGTGCCTTCTTGGAGCCGTAGCGTAGTATGCCGACTTTTACCTTTGACTTGTCTGGTCCTTTCAGTCGGTGCATGGCTTCTTCGTTTGTCACTACGTCTTTGCCTACGAAGGGTTTGCCATCGATGCTGACTATCTTATCGCCGGCGAGGAGTCCTGCCTTTTGTGCGGGACCTCCAGCGATGACGTTCTGAACGTGTATGGTGTCTTCGCGGATGACGAACTCTATGCCTACGCCGAAGAAGGAGCCTTTGAGGTCGTCGCTGGCTGTCTGTGCGTCTTTGGCGGAGATATAGACGGAGTGTGGGTCGAGCTCTGCCAGTATCTGTGGCATGGCTTTCTCTACGAGGTCGTTGATGTTGACGGTGTCAACGTACTGATCGTCTATGATGTGCAATAGATTGCTGAGTCGGTTGCTGCCGGAGTTGATGACGTTAAGTCGGTTGCCGGAGAAGTGATTGGCATAGAATGTGCCGATCAGTATTCCGACAATGACGCATAACGCCATGATGAGGGGCATGTATCTGTTCTTGTTGGTCATGGTGGTTCAAATTGAAAATTGAAAATGGAAAATGGAAAACTTTTTACTTATTCCTTAAGGAACTGTGTTTCTACGCCTGCTTTCTTAAGCAGTTCGAGTCCTTCTGCGAGACGGTATTCTTCTGCGTAGATGACGCGCTTGATGCCTGCTTGTATTATCAGCTTGGCGCATTCTATGCATGGTGCTGCGGTGACGTAGAGTGTGGCGCCATCGCTGTTGTTGTTGCTGCGTGCGAGCTTGGTGATGGCATTGGCTTCGGCGTGGAGCACGTAAGGCAGGCTGACGTTATTCTCGTCTTCGCAGTTGTTTTCGAATCCGCATGGTGTTCCGTTGTATCCGTCGCTGATGATCATGTGGTCTTTCACCACAAGGGCTCCTACCTGGCGGCGTTTGCAGTAGCTGTTCTCAGCCCATATTCGCGCCATGCGAAGGTATCGCCTATCGAGTAATTGCTGTTTTGATTCCATTTCTTTCAAGTAATGCGTCTATGGTAGGCTCGCTACCCTTAAAGTTCTTGTATAGTATGGCGGGATGTTCTGTGCCTCCCTTTGATAGTATGCAGTCGCGGAAGCGCTGCGCTGTTGCGGTGTTGAAGATACCCTCGCGCTTGAAGACGGCGAAGGCGTCGGCATCGAGTACTTCTGCCCATTTGTAGCTGTAGTAGCCTGCGGAGTATCCGCCTGCCATGATGTGTGAGAACTGCACTGTCATGCATGTGTCGGGGAGTTGCTCGCTGATGATGGCGTCCTTCCATGCTTCTTTCTCGAACGGGATGATGTCTTCGGTGAATTCATCTTTCTGTGTGTAGTATGCCATGTCCAGCAGTCCGAGACTGACTTGTCTGAGACATCCGCAGGCTACGTTGTAGTTTCTTCCCGCTATGACTCTGTCGATGAGTTCCTCTGGCATTGGTTCGCCTGTCTGGTAATGGAAGGCGAAGGTGTTGAGGAATTCCTTTTCGAGGCAGAAGTTCTCCATGAACTGTGATGGCAGTTCTACGAAGTCCCACCATACGTTCGTTCCTGAGAGTGATGCGAAGCGTGTGTTTGCAAACATGCCGTGGAGAGAGTGTCCGAACTCATGAAGGAATGTCTCTACCTCGCCCAGTGTAAGCAGCGCAGGCTTGTCTTCCGTTGGCTTGGTGAGGTTCATGACAACGCTCACATGAGGTCGTATGTTCTTTCCCTTGCGTGTTATCTCCTGTCCCTGGAATTCTGTCATCCATGCACCGCTCTTCTTGCCCTTGCGAGGGTGGAAGTCGGCATAGAGTACGGCGAGATAGCTGCCGTCCTTGTCGAATACCTCAAAGGCTTTGACGTCCTTGTGATAGACGGGTATATCCTTGTTCTCCTTGAAGGTGATGCCGTAGAGTCGTGTGGCGAGTCCGAAGACACCGTTGATGACGTTGTTCAGTTGCAGGTATGGACGTAGCATCTCTGAATCGACGTTGTACTTCTCTAACTGCAGCTTATGGGAATAATAGGCACCGTCCCATGCCTTCATCTCGAAGTCCTCGCCCTCCATTCGCTTTGCCATAGCCTTTACCTCTTCGCGTTCCTTGAGGGCTGTTGGCTTGTAGGCTTCGATGAGGTTGTTGAGGAGGTCATATACGTTCTCTGTGTTGCTTGCCATGCGCTTCTTCAATACGTAGTCAGCGTATGTGTCGTAACCGAGAAGCTGTGCCAGCTCACGGCGTATGTTGACAAGGCGTTTGCAGATGTCGAGGTTGTTGGTGTCGTTGTCGTGGGTGCACTTGGTGTTCTGCGCCATAAAGAGTTTCTCACGCAGTTCGCGTTTCTGTGAGTACTGCATGAAAGGTCCGTAGGAAGGGTAGTCGAGTGTTATGACCCATCCCTCCAGGTCGCGTTCTTTGGCAGCTTCGCGTGCTGCTTCTATCTGCGTGTCAGGCAGTCCGGCAAGGTCTTCTTCTTTCTCTATGTGCAGGATGAAGGCTTTGTTCTCCTTGAGGAGGTTCTGCGAGAACTGCAGTGAGAGTAGTCCGGCTTCTTCTGTGAGGGTTCTGAGCTTTTCTTTTCCTGCCTCGTCGAGTAGTGCACCGGAACGTACAAAGCCGTCGTATGTCTTGTTGAGAAGCATCTCTTCTTCTGCCGTCAGCTCACGGTGGTTGTCATAGACAGCCTTAATGCGCTGGAAGAGTTTCTCGTTGAGCACCATGTCGTTCTGGTGTTGGGTGAGGATAGGCTGCATCTTCTGTGCCAACGCCTCCATATCGTCGTTGCTCTCGGCAGAGAGGAGGTTGAAGAAGACGGACGATACCTTGTCGAGAAGGCTGTAGTATCCCTCTTCATCATCATCGGGATTGAGGATGGTGTTGTCGAAGGTCGGTGGTTCAGGACAGTTTATCACCTTGTCTATCTGTTCCTTCTCACGACGTATTCCTTCCAGGAATGCTGGTTCGTAGTCCTCAAGACGTACCTTGTCAAACGGTGCCGTCTCGTGTGGAGTGGTATATTTTTCGAAAAATGGATTTGTCATAATAGCTGCAATGTTGGCACTTCAATGATGCCTCGTTTTAGGATTATTCTTTCTGCTTCTGCCATCTTGTTGAGGGCTATGGATACTTCCAGCCTGCTTGTGTTCAGTTCTGATGCCAGTTGCGTCATTGTTATGTATAATGTCTTCTTGCCTGTCGGTTGCATGGAGTGTTGCCTGATGAACATGGCAATGCGGTCTTGCAGGTCTTCTTTTTGGTTCTTCCAGGGTGAGCGCTCTAATATCTGCGACTTCCTGCAGATAAGATTCATGAGGTTTATCCTGACAATGAGATACTCTGTGAAGAGTTGGTTGAGCACTTCTTTTGGAATGCCTATTATCTCACATGCCGTGTATGCCCTGTATGTCGTGTGGTAGTGCTGCGACAGTCCGAAGAGTTTGTCTGGCTCAATGATTTCAGGTCCCTGTAGTAGTTCCTTCATGTGGTATGACTTGTTGTCGGAGGATGTGTCCGTCTCTATCCATCCGTCCATAACAGCCAATAACGGGTTGCAGACGTCTCCCTCCGTCGCTATCACGCTGCCTTTCTTGCAGTGGCGCTGACTGAAATGAGCTGTCTTGGCTATCTCGTTGAGCTGCTTTGATGTCATGCCGAGGAATAGCGGTAACGATTCTATGAGCTTTACACTGATACTCATTATTCCGATAGAAATCTTTTCATGTCAGGGGAGTGCCATACTGCGTATTCGCCCTTCTCATTAGTATATATAAGGTATGCCATCATACCCTTGTGGCGTGAGAGTATTTCCCTTGCCTTGTCCGGTCCTAATACCATGAACGATGTGGCGTATGCGTCAGCAGTGGCGCAGTTGTCGGCAAGCACTGTAGCTGAGAGGAGGTTATGCTGTATGGGGTATCCTGTCTTGGGGTTTATCGTATGGGCGTATTTCTTGCCGCCTTTGTAGTAGAAGTTGCGGTAGTTGCCTGATGTTGCCATGGCGATGTCGGTTATGGCGAGAACGTTCTCCAGTTCGTTGTTCACGGAGAGAGAATCATCCGTAGGCTTCGTTATTCCGATGTGCCAAGGCTTGTTGCTGCTGTTGGTGCCTCGAACGACTATCTCGCCACCTATCTCCACCATGAAGTTGGCTATGCCTTTATCTGCAAGCATCTTTGCTACGGCATCTACGCCATATCCTTTCGCAATGGCGCTGCAATCGAGCATGATGTCCTTGTTGTCCTTCGTTATCTTGTTACCGTTGAGGTGTACCTTCTCAAAACCTATCAGCGCCCTGAGGCTGTCCATGTCGCTCTCTGTTGGCATCTTTCCTGTCTTGAAACCGAATCCCCAAGCGTTGACAAGCGGGGCTACGGTGATGTCAAAGGCGCCTTCGGTGTCTTTGCTTATCTCTTTTGCCAACGTAAAAACCTCAAGGAATCGCTGGTCCAGCACCACGTCCTTGTTGTTGTTCACGGCGGTGATGACGGAACTGTCGTTGAAAGGCGACAGCGAGTTGTCAACCTCCTTCAGGACTGCTTCTATCTCGCTTTTGAGGTTCTCGTCAGACTGGTAGGTGATATTGTATGACGTGCCGAAGACAAAACCAGAATCATGCTGATACATATTGCTCTCCTTCTTGCCGAAAACGACAATGGCAATGACTATCAGCACTACGATTGGTAATATGTAAACTGTTTTCTTCTTCATCTTTTATTCTTTCTCCACAACTCTACAGTAACGTTGAACGTGGCACCGAGAACGTTGCCGTTCTTGCCGAAGCCAGGAATGTACCACAATTGTTGCGCTGGGTCTTTGGAGTCGCCGGTTATGTGGAACTTATACCTGAAGCTCCATCCTAATCGTACTGGTCCCCACATCCTCGCATCGAGGGCAAGAAGCAATTCTGCCCAGTGATAGGTACTCGTTGTCTCGGCGTAGTAGGGTAGGGTGCCTCCCCAGTAAGGATCAACGATGTCACCGTATGCCTTCTGCGTGAAATGTGTCATGGCATAGCGCGCACCGAACATCAGCCTGTATATGTCGTGCTTGTTTCGCAGGACGTTGAAGTCGCAGCCTAAGCGGAAGAATGGCGCGTTTGTCTTTGCCTCAATGCCAGAGATAGGGTCAAGGGCATGCTTGGCAGAGCCTAAACCGAATTCCAATGTAGGGAAATATCTGTCGCGCAGATTCACTCTTGCTGCTGCCTCTATCTCTCCGTAGTCACTGACGGCGCGTATGACGGTGCCGGCAAGGTTGTAGGACACGGCAACACCTCGGAACAACTGTATGCTGTCCGATTCCTGCGGTCCTTCGGCTGTCTTCTTCTTTGCCTGCATGTTGCAGGGAAAGAGACTAATCAAGAGAAGAACGAAGGCGAATAATGATGTTTGGAGATGTTGCATCCTTTGTTACGTTTGCCTTGTTTATTATCAGTGTGTCAATGAAATTGCGAGTGAATTCTACATCTGTTATCTCGTGATTGAAACGAGGTGTGCAGTCAATGGACTCAAAGACGGGACTGTTGTTTTTCTTTATCTTTACCACGTCTGTGATGTATTCCGTCTCTTGCGTTTCTATCGTGTCAACAACGACGGTGTATGTTACGCCGATGGACATTCTTATCTCGTCGCTCTCTCCCACGTGGCTCATTGGCAGGTCAAGCGTTGATACTCCGCCCTGGTTGTTTATGAAGACGGTGTCACCGAAGGTAGCCTCTCTTTGCAGAGTCACCGTCAGTGGGTAAGCCAGCTGCACATCATTGCCATTCTTGTCCTGTATGGCATAGTGGCACATTACCCTGCCTTCAATGCTGCAGTCTATGGAGGAACATCCCACAAGGATGATACCTGACAATAGTGTTAATATGAAATAGAAATGCTTCACGAGATGTTATACGGTTTTTTCTATCTGATATTCGTTTCTTCCCTGTGATGAACGGCTTACGAGGTCTGCTACGAAACCTGCGAGGAATAGCTGTGTGCCGATGATCATCATTGTCAGGGAAATGTAGAAATATGGTGAGTCTGTAACCAATCGCTGTGGTATGCCATGACTGAGAGCCCATAGTTTGTCAACGCCAATGATGAAGGCTGCAAGGAAGCCTACGAAGAACATCAGCGAACCGAGGAAACCGAATACGTGCATTGGCTTGCGGCCGAAGCTGCTGAGGAACCATAGTGTGATGAGGTCAAGGTAGCCGTTTACGAAACGGTTCCAACCCATGAACTTTGATGTGCCGAACTTACGTGCCTGGTGGTGCACTGGCTTCTCGCCAATCTTGTCGAAGCCTGCGTTCTTGGCGAGGTATGGCATGTATCGGTGCATCTCACCATATACCTCGATGTTCTTTACTACGTCGCGGCGGTATGCCTTCAGTCCGCAGTTGAAGTCATGAAGGTTGTGTATTCCGCTGACCTTTCGTGCTGTAGCGTTGAACAGCTTGGTAGGGATAGTCTTTGATAGTGGATCGCCCTGCGAACGGTTCTGCTTGTATCCGCTGACGAGGTCATAGCCGTCAACGGTAATCATACGATATAACTCTGGTATCTCGTCTGGTGAATCCTGAAGGTCTGCATCCATAGTGATAATGACATCGCCCTTGACAATCTCGAAGCCACAGTACAATGCTGGTGATTTGCCATAATTGCGGCGGAACTTGATGCCGTGAACGTGGTCGTCCTCTTTTGACAGACCTTCAATGATGTCCCACGAATGGTCCGTAGAACCATCATTGACGAAAATTACCTCATAAGAGAAATTATTCTCGTTCATCACACGCTTGATCCATGCGTAGAGTTCAGGTATTGACTCTTCTTCGTTAAATAGAGGTACTACTACTGAAATATCCATTGTTATATCTTAATTTATTGTTTCTTTTACTGTTCTTTTGCCGAAGACTCCCAAAAGCAACGATAGCATGAAGCTTGATGTGAGACCGTTCCAGAGCATGTCAAATGCAAAGTCAATAGGACGTGTCTGCTGCAACGCTTTCAATTGCTCATCCAGCATCTTGCCGTCAAAGCCCATCTGCTTGAATGACTGTTGTATCTCGGGAGTACTCATACTCTCCTGTATGGTACTTATGAAAGCACCATTATCAAGGAAATAGAAATATGCGAATGTGGCACCGGCAAGAAGTACCGATGCATACGCCATTGATGTCATGACGAAGAACACTGCCCTGCGGTATGATATGTTTCCGTTGAGTATCTTGTCACGGAAGTGCTTGAGCCTGTAATAAACGACGAAAGGAGTACTTGTTATGCCCGCAATGAATCCTAATTGCAGGTCTGGTGTTTCCATGCTACCGATAAAACATGCAAACGTTGCAATCCATAATAAGCCTATCAGAAGACCCTCCTGACGAGCAAACGCTTTTAGCTGTATGTATTCTAATGTTGTAATCACGATGCAAAATTACTCATTTTCTTTCATATACTGCACTTTTATGGCGCCGTAATTGTTAATAAAATTTAATCTTGCGTTGTTTTTAAGTACTTTTTGCTAAATATCCCGATTAAAATGCTTACCTTTGCACCCGCTAATAAAAATATGGGCAAGTCTTGCACGACCAGCTCCCTTGGAATCCTCCAGGACGGGAACGTAGCAAAGGTACTTGGTTGTAGCGGTGCGATGTAAGTCGCTTGCCCACCTGCCTCTTTAGCTCAGTTGGCCAGAGCACGTGATTTGTAATCTCGGGGTCGTTGGTTCGAATCCGACAAGAGGCTCTAAAAAAAGTCATCGCAACATTCCGTTGTGATGACTTTTTTTTTATGTCTATTCTTGATGAACGAGAGACTTTACTTAGCGTAGCTATAGACGATGTCCATAATCTTCTTGCCGAGGGCATCTGCCTCGTCCATAGAGTGCGCTTCGCTATAAACGCGGATGATAGGCTCAGTGTTTGACTTACGAAGGTGTACCCACTTGTCAGGGAAGTCTATCTTCACGCCGTCGATGTCGTTTACTGTAGCGTCTGGCTGTGCATCGTACATCTTCTTTACCTCTGCCAACAATGCGTCAACGTCTGTCTCTGGCGTGAGGTCTATACGGTTCTTTGCAATGAAATATTCTGGGAATGTCTTGCGCAGCTCGCTAACCTTGCAACCCTTCTGTGCAAGAGAAGAGAGGAACAATGCTATGCCTACGAGAGCATCGCGACCGTAGTGACTCTCAGGGTATATCACACCTCCGTTGCCTTCGCCACCTATTACAGCACCTACTTCCTTCATCTTTGTTGTTACGTTCACCTCGCCCACAGCAGCAGCGCTGTATGTGCCACCGTGCTTCTCTGTTACGTCACGCAGTGCACGTGTACTTGAGAGATTGCTTACTGTTGCGCCAGGGGTATGGGTGAGAACATAGTCTGCTACGCTAACAAGAGTATATTCCTCACCGAACATCTTGCCATCCTCGCAGATGAATGCCAGACGGTCAACGTCAGGATCTACTACGATACCGAGGTCGTAGCCGCCCTTCTTCAGTTCATCCATGATACCCTGAAGGTTCTTCTCCAATGGTTCTGGGTTATGTGCGAAGTCGCCGTTTGACTCTCCGTTAAGGAACTTATACTCTACTCCGAGCTTATCAAGCAATGGTGGGAGAATGATACCGCCTACGCTGTTGATAGAGTCAACGACAACTTTGAATCCTGCTTTCTTCACTGCCTCTGCATCAACAAGCTTCAAGTCCATTACGGCGTTGATGTGACGCTCGTCAAATGACTCTTCCGTATATTTGCCGATGTTATCTACATCAGCATATTCAAATGCTTCTGCCTCTGCTATTGCAAGAACCTCTGCACCATCAGCCGCAGTGAGGAACTCACCTTTGTTGTTCAGTAACTTCAGCGCATTCCAATGGCGAGGGTTATGTGATGCCGTTATGATGATACCGCCATCAGCGCCTGCCATTGTTACTGCCAACTCCGTTGTCGGTGTTGATGCCAATCCGATGTTTACGACGTCGTAGCCCATGCCGAGCAATGTTCCGCAGACAACGTTCTTTACCATCTCGCCAGAGATACGTGCGTCTCTGCCTACAACGATTTTATTGCTGCCGTTGGCTGTTGACTTACGAATGAATGTAGCGTATGCTGAAGTGAATTTTACAATGTCCAATGGATTCAGCGTATCGCCAGCAGGTCCTCCAATAGTACCGCGGATACCTGAGATAGATTTAATAAGTGACATAACAATAATAATTAATTATGAATTATGCATTATGAATTATGAATTATGCATTATGAATTATGCATTAAAAATCAGTTTCCTCTCTCGTATTCCAGATCATAGAAACAACCGTAAACGTTTGTCTTTGCTGCTGTATGTCCCTGAGTGTGAGGCACGAGGAGATATACGTGTGCCGTTGTTTCGTCATGCGATTCATAGCGTCCCAGCTGTATGAATGTCAATGGCACGAGCCATCCGTTAGGCACTTCGGTGTTCTGATTCACCGATGGCATTACACCCGAGAGGAACGAAGCGGTGAATGTTCCCGAGGTGTTTGTCACCGCCATCACGTCAGGCGTTGATGCTGTTGATGCGAGATGTTTGTTAGACATATACAGAGAGTCACCGTTGACGTTATACTCTGCAAAGCGGCACAATATGTTTGTGCTCTCGCCAGAATGTAGTTTATCGCCATTGCCGTTGTTTACTATGTGCATATAGACACCCGTTGTGGCATGCAGCAGAAACTGATATTTCTCTGACTGTGGTGGTGCAAGAGTCTTGCCACCCTGTTCATTGAACTTCGCTTCGTCAATAACCTCTATTCCCTGTGGAAAGAATTGCTTAGCAACCTTGGAGTTGCCTGTCAGGAAACTGCTCATGCACTCATTGGCGCGTTCTCTCTGTTCTGCGTATGTCTCTTCCTGCTGACACGAAACCATTACCGTAGCAGCGCTGATAACGCAGAGTAGTGTGTATATTATTTTCTTCATGTTCCGTAATTTGATAATCTGGGGACAAAGTTACGAAAAAAAACGCATTTTCTATTATAAAACCTTGTTTATTTGCGTAAAAATAAAGTTTTATAACATTTCTGCGTATGCCTGTATTGCCTTTCTTGTCACAATCTCTGCCTCTTGAAGCGAACAGAACAGTTTGCCTCCAGAGGCATTTTTGTGTCCGCCGCCATTAAAGAACTCCGCCGCCATCTTGTTGCAAGGGAAGTCATCCACTGACCTAAGACTCACCCAAACGATATTTGGTCTTTCAGAGTCCTCGCGCAGTGATATGGACAGTCTCTGTCCCTTTATCTGTAACGGCATGTTGACAAGTCCCTCAGCGTCACCTTTTATGAAATGGAAGCGTTTCTGTTCTTCCTTTGAAATGGTGTAATAGGAAGCGCGCAAAGGTGTCTGGACACGCAGTTTCTGATACAGTACATAACCCGTAAGTCTCAGTCTGTCAATGCTGAACACATGGTAGATGTTGCGGTATATCTTGTCCTTGTCAATGCCTTTTGCCAACAGTTGCGATATGATGAAATATATCTCTGGTATGGTAGAGTTGTAAGTGAATCCACCTGTGTCGGTCATCATGCCGGCATAGATATTCACTGCCATCTCTTTTGTCATTGTCTCATATCCGCCCAACTGCCATATCAGTCTAAAGACAATCTCCGCTGTGCTTGACATCTCAGGTCTTGACACCTGCATCACGCTGTCTATCTTTGGTTCCAGATGATGGTCTATGAGCAGCTTCTTTGCACCGCATGCATTCAGCGTTGCCTCCATCTCTGCACCTGTACGGCTTGGCGTGTTAAAGTCCAGACAGCAGATGAGGTCAGCCTCTTTCAGTCTTGCCTTTGCTATGTCGGGCTTTTTGTCAAAGCGTATGATATTCTGATTGCCAGGCAACCATTGCAGGAAGTCAGGGAACATGTCTGGTGCTATGATGGTCACGTTCTTTCCCTGCTGTCTGAGATATGCGCCCCAAGCCTGCATGGACCCCAAGGCATCTCCGTCAGCATTCATGTGACAGCATAGCGCTATATTATTTACAGACGAAATGAGGTCGCGCATCTGTGCGACCTCATTATCGTTTAATATATTGATATTCATTTAAAACAATTTGTTAGGATAAGTGCCGTCCTCAACGAGCTTTGCTATGCGTGCAACGGTATCAGGGCGATCCTCTGAGTATGTCACACCGAACCACTTGCTGGTAGTGTCAAGAACCTTACATGTTGCTGTTCCCTCGTTGATGAGCTTGTTCACCATCAGTGGGATAAAGAACTCAGACTTGAGGTTCTCTATGTTTGCAGGATCAGAGAGGAACTCCTTGAAATACTCCTCAGAATACTGGAAGTAGTCAGGTGTGAAGCCCCACATGTTCATGCTTACTGGTGCTGTCTCGTCAACAGGAACCCACTCGCCGTCATCCTTGTTGTCAGCGCGGAAGGCGATAGTACCATCAGGCTGTGCTGCAATCTTTGTGCGCTCTACGCATGTTGTGAGGTTGCCTTTCTCGTCCTTTGAACAGATACCACGTGATACGGTACCGTTCTCTGACAGTGTGTTACCTACGCGGAAACCTACCATTGCGTACTGTCCCTTAGCGTCGTCAGGCAGTTCAGAGAGGAACTTACCGATTACCATGAAGGCGTCACGGTTGTAGAAGTCATCGCAGTTGATAACGCAGAATGGTTCCTTGATGACATCCTTACCCATCAGTACTGCATGGTTGGTACCCCAAGGCTTCTGGCGTCCTTCTGGAACAGAGAAGCCCTCTGGCAGTGCGTCGATGCTCTGGAAACAAAGCTCGCACTTTACCTTACCCTCGTACTTTGCGAGAATCTGTGTACGGAATTGCTCTTCAAAATCCTTTCGTATTACCCAAACGATTTTGCCGAAGCCTGCCTGTATAGCATCGTAAATACTGTAGTCCATGATTGTCTCACCGTTAGGGCCGAGACCGTCGAGCTGCTTCAGGCCACCGTAACGGCTGCCCATGCCTGCTGCAAGAAGAAAAAGTGTTGGTTTCATTCGTATTCTATTTATATTAATAATGTGTAGTCGTTTAGTTCTTCCGTTGCAAAGTTAGCAATTAATTTTGAAACAAGCAAGAAAACCCCTTATTACTTTTTACTTTTTACTTATTACTTATTACTTTAGGAA
The DNA here is from genome assembly GCA_018065145.1 of Candidatus Prevotella equi. GTDB lineage: Bacteria > Bacteroidota > Bacteroidia > Bacteroidales > Bacteroidaceae > Prevotella > Prevotella equi. Next base: position 10,032 of record JAGHTW010000057.1, on the reverse strand, counting down.
AGATGCTTCCAGCCTTGTGCGAGAAGTTCGAAGTCGCTGCCGTCGCGTGATACGAGTTGCAGTCCGTATTCCGCCTTTGTCATGTGACCGATGACCTTTATGCCCTCCATGTTCTGTACTATGTCATTGTCGCCGATAGGACAGGTGAAGAGCAGTTCGTAGTCCTCGCCGCCGTTCAGTGCGCACATCGTTACGTTCATATTCAGCTCCTCTGCCATCACTGCTGTCTGGTAGTCTATAGGCAGGAATTTCTCGAATATGCGGCATCCAGTGCCTGACTGTTTGCAGATATGGTGCAACTCTGATGACAGACCATCCGAGATATCCATCATTGCCGTTGGGTGCACTCCTGCCTCGCGAAGCTTCTTGAGAATGTCCCCGCGTGCCTCTGGCTGCAATTGTCTTTCTACGAGATATTCCTTGCCGTTGAAGTCTGGCTGCCAAGCCTTCTCTATCTCACGTGACAACTGCTCTGGGTCTTTTATCTTCTCCTGCAGTTTCTTCACCTCACCGTAATACACCATCTTCTCTCTCTCCAGCAGTTGCAGTCCCATATATGCTGCACCGAGGTCGCCTGATACGCAGATGAGGTCAGTGTCTTTTGCACCGCTGCGGTAGATGATGTCTTCTTTCTTTGCCTCGCCGATGCAAGTGATGGATATTGCCAGACCCGTCAATGACGATGTGGTATCGCCGCCGACTATGTCAACGCCCCATTTCTCACATGCCATGCGTAGTCCGTTGTAGAAGGCTGCCATGTCCTCCACCTGGAAACGCTTGGAGAGTGCTATGCTCACCACTATCTGTCGTGGAGTGCCGCCCATAGCGAAGATATCGCTTATGTTCACCATCGCTGACTTATATCCCAAATGCTTCATATCGACGTATGTGAGGTCGAAATGCACACCTTCCATCAGCATGTCTGTTGTGACGAGTGTCTCCGTACCTTCATAGTGCAGCACGGCACAATCATCACCCACCCCCTTCACCGTTGAAGGGTTTACCATCTTTATATCATTTGTCAAGTGGTCAATAAGACCAAATTCTCCAAGTTTTGCTATCTCCATCTTGTTTCTAATTGAAAATTGAGAATTGAAAATTGAAAATTATGATTACTTTATTTAGTTTATGCATGTTCGAATTTGTATTTTGTCGCTTCGCGAGAAATCTTGCGGCTAGCGCCGGAAATATTGTTGCTTACGCTGGAAATCATTATTTTTTAGAAATATTTCACTTAATAAGATTTCCCCGAAGGACAAATGATTTCCGCTCGCAGAGCGTTAGATTTCTTGCCGCAGGCAACTTGAGTAACTAACTTTCTTTTTTCAATTTGCAGAAATCATGCATCGCATGATTTCTGTCATCTTCGGTTGTGCGTTATTTGCTGCCTCCTGCACCTCTTCGTGTGTTGCCTCTGTAGGGTTGTCGCTCAGTCCTATGTTCGTGATGACGCTGATGCCGAAGACCTTGATGCCACAGTGGCGAGCTACGATAACCTCCGGTACGGTACTCATGCCGATGGCGTCTGCGCCCATCATGCTGTATGCGCGATACTCCGCAGGTGTCTCGTATGTAGGACCGGAGAGTCCGAAATACACTCCGTGAACAACACGTATGCCCTTCTCTTCTGCTATCTTGTCAGCCATATCCCTTAGTCCCTTGTCGTATGCCTCGTGCATGTCAGGGAATCGTGGTCCTGTAGGAAAGTTCTTTCCACGCAACGGATGCTCTGGGAAGAAATTGATATGGTCGGTTATTATCATCAGATCGCCTACGCGAAAATCCTTGTTAGCACCACCGGCAGCGTTACTTACGAAGAGTGTCTTGATGCCTAACTCATACATCACCCTTATTGGGAATGTCACCTCCTTCATGGAGTAACCCTCGTAGTAGTGGAAGCGTCCCTTCATGGCAAGAATGTCCTTGCCGCCGAGCTTACCGAAGATAAGTCTGCCGTCATGTCCCTCTACTGTTGATACGGGGAAGTTTGGAATCTCCTTGTATGGAATCTCCAGCGTTGCTTCTATCTCCGTTGCCAACTGTCCCAGACCAGTGCCTAACACTATCGCCGTCTGTGGCGCTGTCGTCATGCGCTCCTTAAGCCATGCTGCTGTTTCTTGTATTTTGCTGTACATAATTAAGAATCGTTTCGTTGAACTTATCGCCGTCGTCAAGTAGGAACTGTATCTCTATCGGTTGGATATACATCGCCTGCCGCACTTCTTTTGAGAGTACCTTGTTGTTCTCCAGTCGTGTGCCGTCCTTTTCTGTCGTTATGATGATGGCTGGCTTTGCCATCATCTTGTACTGCATGTTGATAGCCTCGGCATCTGATGCAGTGAACTGATGATGGTCAGGGAAGTGCATCGGTATGATACTCTTACAGTGTGGCGTCAGGTCACGTATCATCTGTTCTGGTGAGGCAATGCCTGTGAGTAGTAATACGTTTGGCAATGGTGCCTCGGTGTCTATTGTCCGTCCCTCAGGGAATAGCGGCGTCAGTGGCTTTTGATGAATTGTCGTGAAGAACAGTTTCTGATATGGGAACAGATTCATCGCGCGCTGCAGTACTCGGTAGTCCATCGGTCTTAGGTCATCAGGACATTTTGTCACAATGACAATGTCAGCGCGGTTCTTGCCTTCTTTCGGCTCGCGCAGTCGTCCTGCCGGTAATAGCTTGTCGTATATTATCAGTCGGTGGTAATCTACGAGCAGTATGTTTATGCCTGGCTTTACGTAACGGTGTTGGAAGGCATCGTCCAGTAATACCACCTGTGTGTCTCTTGTCTCTGGCGATGTCATTATCATGTCAATGCCGTGACATCTGTTGGCATCCACGGCGATGTTCACCTTAGGGAACTTCTTCAGCATCTGGTAAGGCTCGTCGCCTATCTCCAGCATCTCCGTCTTCGCATTGGCGAGTTTGTATCCCTTGCTCTTCCTCTTGTATCCGCGGCTCAGTACCGCTACCTTTACCTTGTCCTGCAATAGCTTTGTGAGATATTCCACATGTGGCGTCTTTCCTGAACCTCCCACGGTGATGTTGCCGATGGAAATGACGGGTACGCTGAAACTCCTGCTCTTCAATACGTTCGTATCAAAAAGCAGGTTTCGTACCCATACCCCAGCGCCGTAAAGCGCAGAGAGAGGTAACAGCCATTTATTTATTTTAATAAAGTCGCCTTCCATTGGCTTCTCGCTTGTATCGGACTTTGGTTTTTGAGGTTTCTTACTAAGAGGAATGGTTCGTAGTATGCGCCCAGTGTCTCGTGCAACTGCTCATCGAGGTTATCATTGTGACCACTTACCTTTGCCGTCAACTGCTCCAGCCAGTCTCCATCGGTAGGATAGCATACCGTCTCGTAATCCTTTATCTTTGCCAGTGCAGCAGCCTTCTTCATTGCCTCCGGCATACCGCCGAGCTCGTCTATCAGCTTTATCTTCAGGGCGTCATTGCCGAGCCACACCCTGCCTTGCGCTATCTCCTTGACTGTTGCTAAAGGTATCTTTCTGCCGTCAGCAACACGTTTGCAGAACAGTTCATATCCGCGGTTGATATACTGCTGTAGCATCTCCTCTTCCTCGGCATTGAAAGGGCGTGCCGTCTGTGTGATGTTGAAGTCGGAGTGTTTGTTTGTCTTCACGTTGTCAAACTTTATCCCTAACTTTTCTGTCATCAGTCCGCTCATGTCCGGGAAGGCACCGAAGATACCTATCGAACCTGTCAGTGTCGTTGGCTGTGCCACTATCCATGAGGCATCGGCGCTGAGGTAATAGGCACCGGAGGCTGCCATGCCGCCCATTGATACCACTACCGGCTTCACCTTCTTCAGTTCCTTTATGCTATGCCATATCTGTTCAGAGGCAAAGGCATCGCCGCCGCCGGAGTTGATGCGTATCACGATAGCCTTGATATTATCATCCTTTGCTAATTTCTCAAGGTCTTTTGTCATCACGGTGCTGACGATATTGTCCTCTCCTGTCAGCATGCTGCCTTCTGCTATCTGTGTGATGCTACCCTGACAGTAGTATATGGCAATCTTATTGTCGCTGTAGGTGTTCTGTATCGTGCTCTTGTTCAGTACGGAACACATCACGTGCTTCACCTCGTCGTCCTTCTTTATGCCGAGTCTTTTCTTTATTCCGTCCTTCACTTCGTCGGCATACATCGTTTTGTCGATGAGTTTGTTTGCCTTGAGGTAAGCCGTACCGCGTAACAGCGTGTGGTCATCGGCGCAGCGTTGCAGTGCAGCGTCGGGTATGTTACGGCTCTTGCAGATGTCTTCTGATATCGTTTTCCAGATGCCGTTGATGTAACGTGTCACCTGTTCGCGGTTCTCTTCGCTCATCTTCTCTTCTGTGAACTGTTCCGTAGCACTCTTGTATTTGCCTACCTTCACCACCTTTACCTTCACTCCGAACTTTGCCAGCAGGTCCTTGTAATATACTGGTTGTGCGGCGATGCCGTGAATATCGACCATTCCTTCAGGGTTGACGCATATCTCGTCGGCTATCGAACTGACGTAGTATGCTCCCTGTGTGTATTCATCGGCGTAGGCGACAATCCATTTCTTTGTGCTCTTGAATCGTGCCAGTGCCTTTCTTATCTCTTGCAGCGAAGCATAGTCCGTGTTCGTCATGCCGGCTTCTATGTATATGCCTTTTATCTCGTCGCATTTCGCAGCCTTGTCTATTGCGCCGACGATATTGTCGAGACCCTGTCGCAGTGTAGTGCTGCCGCCGAGCAGTTCGTCAAAGGCATTCTCCGTCATGTGTTCGGTTATCTCGCCTTTCAGTTTCACCACCAGCACGCTGTTGTCTTCTAGCACGAGGGTGTTGGCGTCACTCGCTGCCGCCATGCCGATAAGCACCATGACAAGCACTGTTATCATCACGAAAGAAGCGATGATAACGCCCAATGCCGAAGCAAACGTATATTTTATAAATGCCTTCATAAAGGTACTATTACGCAATTTGTCTGCAAATGTAATAAAATAAATTATTCTTGCCAAGAAAATCCGCAATAAAATAATTAATAAGGAGAAAAAAGATAAAAATTACCGCCTTTATAAATATTTTTTTATATCTTTGTATCGCAAAATGACAAAAACGAACTTATGAGACATCTACTGACATTAATCTTTCTTCTTATGACATCCGTTGCGGTGATGGCGGAGAAGTATGACTTTACTAAGGCATTGCCTGCCTATAGCGAGAGTACGGGATATGGCATCGACTATGCCGATGAGACAATACCTGCAAAGGGCGTCGTTGTGACACCTGGAATACCATTCTATTTCTCCGTGAAGGTGCCTGACGGCAACTACCGCGTCACCGTGACACTCGGCAACAAACGTCGCGCAGCGGAGACATTCGTGCGTGCGGAGTCACGACGCCTGATGGTAGAGGGATGCAAGACAAAGAAAGGTGAGACGAAGACCATCACCTTCCTCGTCAATAAACGTACACCATATATCAACGAAAAGCAGCAGGTGCGTATCAAACCCGGTGAGGTAGGATCCATGACATGGGATGAAAAGCTGACACTCGAGTTTAACGGCGCCGCACCATGCGTGCAGAACGTTACCATCGAGCCAGACACCACCGCCACCACCGTCTTCCTTTGCGGCAACAGCACCGTCGTGGATCAGGGCAAGGAGCCATGGGCTTCTTGGGGACAGATGGCACCACGATGGTTTGATGACCAGATATGCGTAGCCAACTTCGGCGAGAGCGGCCTCACATGCGCCAGTTTCCTCGCACAGAACCGTCTGGAGAAGATCCTCTCAGAGATGAAGGCGGGCGACTATGTCTTCGTGGAGTTTGGTCATAACGACGAGAAAGAGAAAGGGGCGGGTAGGGGAGCCTGGTACCACTACTCCGTAGGTCTGAAGACATTCATCGATAAGGTGCGCGAGAAAGGCGGCAATATCGTCTTCTGCACACCTACGCAGCGCCGCACCTTCGGCAACGACAAGAAGACACTCAATAACTCTCATGGCGATTTCCCTGCTGCCATGAAAGCAGTGGCACAGCGTGAGGATGTACCATTGATAGACCTCAACGCACTCACCAAGGTACTCTTTGAGACGATGGGCATCGAGGGTAGCAAGAAGTTGCTCGTTCATTATCCTCTCGGCACCTTCCCTTGGCAGGACAGGAAGTTCGAGGACAATACCCATTTCAATCCTTTCGGAGCCTACGAAGTAGCGAAGCTCGTCCTCATGGGCGTGAAAGACCTTAACCTGCCATTAGCGTCACATCTCACGAAAGACTTCGTGGACTTCTCACCGGCATCCCCAGACGACTGGCAGACCTTCAACTGGCCACAGGCAAAGTTCTTCGATGGAAAGAAGCCAGACGGAAACTGATGCAAATTAATTTTTACGAACACGTAAAGCACGAAATACACGGAAAATCAAGTCTTTGTATGTTGCCTTACGGCAAGAAATCTAACGCTCTGCGAGCGGAAATCTTAGCCCCCTGCGGGGGAAATCTAAAGGAGGAAGTATTTCCATAATATTATTTCCAAGCGAAGCGCCAATTAAATTTCCGGCGTCAGCCGCAAGATTTCTCGCAAAGCGACAAAAAAAACAACAAGTGTAAGCATTTTGATGGTTTTACCTTACAAAGTGTCAATTAAAAAAGTGCGACCATAAAATTAAATCTAGCTCATCGCGGGACGTTTGTCTCGCGATTTTTTAGTACTTTTAGCTATGTTGATGCGTGATTGTACCATGATAACATCGTGATCGTAGCACGATTACATTGTCATTGTGCCACGATTACTATGTAATTGTACTAAGATAACACGGTAATCGTGCCACGATTACAGCAAAAAAATCAAACGAAAAAATGTCACTTTTTGTAAAGTACTGATACAAAGGCGATTGCAAAATGCCTAAAAATGCAGAAATTCCGTACGGGAAATTTTATTTTTGAAATTCTGCCGTTTTTGAGGCGTTAGGAAAAATCAAAAAGTAAGCAAAAATGTCAAAATCCTTACAAAATGATAATTTAAAAGACGTCTTGCAGCGGTCTATACATTATATATTTAATTAAAAAAGTTAAGAAAAAGTTTGTTAGTTACAAAAAAAGTATTACCTTTGCACAAAATAAATTTATTTCTTTAATTACTAACTAAACTATTATCATTATGAAAAAGAGTTTACTCATTGGTCTTATGGCTGTGTGTACATCACTCTCTTCATTCGCACTTGAAGTAGGTGAATACGTTTACACACCACAGGGACGTTTCCAGATTTCTGGAGAAAACGAGTGTTCAAATGGTACATTCGCATCTGGCTTTGATGGATGGACTGTTCTTTCTGCAGAAGAGGAAAAGCCTGCAGCAGAGGATCTGTTCCTCTACGACGAAGAAGTAGGTTGCATCAAATCTCTGAAGAATGCTTGTACAGAAGGTATCTACTACAAGTTCTCTCCAACAAATGCAAAAGCATCTTACGTTATTAGCTTCAAGGTTCGTCAGCAGACACCGACTTATCCTTTCTGTACCAACGCTTATTATAAGTTTGATGGTGACAAACTCGTAATTGGTGCTGCTGGTAACATGGCTAACGCTGCTGGTCTTAACGACGTTAATGTCTTCGGTAATGCAGCAGGTTCTGGTATCACAGGTATTAATGACTTCGTGAAGATGACGAAGGGCTTTAACCTTCCAACAGAATGGGAGGTAGTAGCATTTGCTACACCAGGTGATGAAAAGTCACGCGACTACTACATCACTTTCGCTGGTATGAATACTACTGTAGAGATTGCTGATGTAGAGATTCACGAGGCAACGGAGGTAGGTAATATCGCTAAGCTTGAAGAGGTTGTAGGTCGTGCAAAGATGATTGCTGAAGTTACCGAGTGGGAAGATATGGGCGATGCATACGATGAGCTTATTGAATTGATCGAGGCAGGAGATGAAGTTATCGCAGAAGGCGAAGGTGATGCTTCTGATGTAAACAAGGATATTATCAGATCTCTTGAAGAAGTAATGGAAACTTTCTATGGTAAGCTCGATAACTACATTACATCATGTAAGTCACGTACAGACTGGAGACAGGGATATGCTGATACTCGTAAGTTCACATCTCTTGGTGACTGGGATATGTCTGCAAGTTCACCTGGCGCTCGTTGGTTCCAGAAGAATGGTTTTGATTGTACAGATGCTATCCATGCTCCATCATTTGGTTATGGTAATGGTGGTCGTGGTACACAGACAATGCAGATGAAGAAGAATCTTGCACCTGGAACTTATATCTTCACTCTTAACGGTTCACAGAGAAACTGCTACAATGGTAATGGTCATTACTGGTCTATTGACGGTCTTGTAACAGGTAAGATGGAACTTGCTATTGTAAATGCTGATGATGAGACTATTGGCGCTACAACGGCTGTTGCTCCACTTCCAACACCAGTATTGGTTAATCAGGTAAATGAAGACTATGCAACAGGCGTTGTTGCATTCGAAGTTAAAGAGGAAGGTGACTATATCTTCCGTGCTACATTCACAGATAACTTCCCAGAGGGCATTACAGATGCTCAGGCTAAGGGTGGTTCATTCATAGCACAGGCTCCACGTATCTTCGTTAAGCTTGCTGGTAAGTACAATGCTGCACAGCTTGCTTATGAGGAAAATGTACGTGCTCAGATCCAGGCTGCACAGGATAATGTAGCAAAGGCACAGGAGAATCTTGCTAATACAGAGAAGTCATGGGGTAAGGCTGCTCTCCAGACAGTTCTTGATGCAACAACCCCTGAAGTAGAAAAGTATGCTGCAATGAGCCAGGATGAGATTATCGCTACTTATGCAAAGACTTATGTAGCTGGTCCTACAAATGAGAATGCACTCCTTGAGCACGAGGTTTATGTAAATGCTGCACAGCCTCTTATTGATGCAAATAGAGCATTCGACTCACAGAACGCTAAGATTGAGTCACTTCTTGCTGCTATCGAGAATGTTGAGAAGAACATGAACCTTGGCATGTATGACTTCGCTACAGGTAAGCCTGCTCTTGTTAGCATTGTAGATGATGCAAAGGCAACTTACGCTGCTCTTGTTGCTGATGACTATTCAGAGGAGAACGCAACAACTGTTGATGAGACTATAAAGACTCTTAATGAAGCTTTCGCTGCTCTTCGTTCTACTATACCTGCTGATAAGGTTTCTACCGTTCTTAACATTGATTTCTCTAAGGGTGCTAAGCTCAATGAGGAAACTGGTAATTATGAGCTCGAGGGTGAAGGTGGCATGATGGAAGTATCAAGCTCTCTGTTCGTTGAGAACAGCCCTATTGGTGATTCTAAGAGTATGGGTACTATGAACTATGAGCTTGGTATTGATCAGAACGGTGAGAAGGTTCTTCCTGAAGTACTTCGCGTAGGTCAGGGTGATGCTACTATCGACCTCTCTAGTCTCTCAAATATAGCTGAAGAAGAAGGTGTAGTTGTTGTTTCTGCTGACTTCTGGTTTATCCGCCTTTCTGACTCTTATACAGGCTTCTATCTGAAGGATGAGAATGGTGCTAATGTATCTGGTCTCCACTTCCGTGCTTATAACAATGATGCAGATTATAACCCATGTGAAATGTCATTCGCTGATAATTTCGTTCCTTCAAACACTAATGGTGATGTTGCTTCATACACCGAAGATAACAAGACAAACGTAGAGATCATGCTTGACTATAGAGCAAAGGTTATGATTGGTACACTTACATCACCTAAGGGCGTGAGAACTTCTGAGGCTGTTCCATTCGATGGTGCACCAGTTGTTAAGTTCGTTATGAATGCTACAACAAAGCTTTCTGGCGGTAAGAGCTATATCGGTCGTCGTTCATGGGCTGACAACATCAAGGTTGTTACCTATGCTACTGATCCAACAGCTGTTTACGGTGTAACAGAGAACGGAGTAAATGTTCCAGCAGTAATGAAGAAGCTCGTTGACGGAAAGGTTCTCATTGAGACTGTAAACGGAACCTTCAACGTTGGTGGCGTTCAGGTAAAGTAAATATTCCTAGCGTCTAT
>JAGHTW010000148.1 GCA_018065145.1 Candidatus Prevotella equi | reverse complement strand
ACAATCCCCAAGGCATTGTGGCAACCATGTCCATGAATAACCTGTATATCGAGACAGCCACAGAACTTGTTAGTGTCTATACGACTTTGAAGGATGCCATTGCGAAGGGTGGTGAGGAGAATATGCTCACAGGCGCAGAACGCAGCAAGACTCTCTGGGCACTCAATGACCGATTGGATGCCTTCAACAAACGACTTAATCAACTGTATCTTTCCATCCGCTATTACAACATGATGGATGTCTGGGACAACGCCACTGCCGGAATGCTTGATAGAACCAACGGAGAAATTGCTCAGGCAGCTCTCGGAAGATGGAAAAGAGTTTCGAGAATAGTAACACCGTAACGATAACGAAAACGATAATAATGATTCATAGGTTAATAATGTTGTTAGTGGTCGCTCTCGCCCTCCCTTGCATGGGAGTTGGTGGGAGCCTTGCCCATGCTCAGGGACAAGACCCGACATTGGCAGCCATGATATTACTCTACACCCAAAAAGCCAAGAGTGAGCTCAAACAGCAGGAAGCCATGATGCTTCTTGAATCGACAGGACACATCTGGATCACGGAAGAGGTGAATGCTACTACAGACCTTCAGAAGCAGTTCAACAAATACCTTGACTCGTTTCATGGAATCATCATGTATGCAGCACAGATATATGGATCCTATCATGAGATAGACCATCTTGTAGGAAACCTCGGTGCTTTCAACGACCAGTTGAGTGCTCATCCAAGCAACGCACTTGCTGTAGCCCTATCTTCCAATCGCAACAAGATTTATCGTGAGATCATCATGAACAGTGTCGATATAGTCAATGATGTTCGTCAGGTTTGCCTTTCCGACACCAAGATGACGGAGAAGGAACGCATGGAAATCATTTTCGGTATTCGACCGAAGTTGAAACTGATGAACAAGAAACTCCAGAGGCTAACCAAGGCTGTGAAATACACCTCTCTCGGTGACGTATGGGCAGAGATTGATTACAATGCCAGAACAGGAGTCGATAAAAAGAGCATAGTCGAACAGAGTATGCTGAGATGGAAACGAGCGGCAAGATAATAATCATTTGAAAAGTAGTAAGATGTAAAACCAAAACGAATCAATAGTATAAGACAATATGAGTTGGGCAACACTACTAAAAGCAGGATTCAAATTCATGGGACGTGGAGCTGCTGCAACGGTCAAAACCGTGGGAAAGACAGCTTTGCATCCCCAACAAGCCTTAAAAGGACTTGGTACGGCAACAAAGACCGCTGCTGTTGGAGCAGGAGCTGGTTATGTCGCATGGGAGAAATTGACAACCGATAAGAGCGTAGCACGTATCGTTGGTGATGCAGTAGTCGGTTCTGACACCATCGACAACGTCAGCCAAAAGGTTGATGGAGCCGTTCAGACCGTCACAGACTTGAAGGAAGGTGTCGGCAATGCCATCGACGGAGTGACCAATGCGGTCAATGGAGCCAACAGCAACTGGAATGGCATCAGCAATTTCCTTGGCAGTATGACCAATGGTAACGGAGGTAATATGTTCGGCAACTTCTTCAGCAATCTGTTCAGCGGAAATGTCTCGGGAATGAGTATGCTCGGACTTGTCGCTTCAGCCTTCCTCATCTTCGGACGATTCGGATGGATGGGAAAGATAGCAGGAGCCTTGCTTGGCATGATGATGATTGGCAACAATTCCACCTTGCAACAGTCAATGGGAGGAGGTGTAGCACAGCAGAGACCTCAGACACCTGCAGCTGATCAGAACAGACAGCTTGCACAAGCACAACAGCCAGTTCCTGTTGTCTATGAACCACAGGAAGAGCGTGCCGTCGTACATCGTTCACGATAGTTGGACACACTAATCTCAATAATAACCTATCATAAACAAAAGAAAAAATCATGAAATTTACTCAGGATATGATGCTACAGTCTGACAGTGGCTATTGTATGCCCTTCGAAGAGAAAGGCAAAGACGTTGAAATGTCATTAGGCTACGGAAAGCAGAAGCATCCAAAGACAGGTGAAATGTTCTTCCATCATGGTGTGGACTTTCCTGTAAAGCACTATCTGTTATCAGCTGTTGCCACAGGTAAGGTTTCTGGACTCGGCAATGATGCCGTCCATGGTATCTACCAAGTCATCAGATATGGCAAGTATGAGGTGACATATTCCCACCTCAGTAATGTCTTCGCCAACTATGCAGCCGAAGTCAAGGCAGGTCAGGTAGTGGCAGTTTCTGCAGACATGCTACACATCGAGGTCAAATACAATGGCGAGGAGCTGAATCCTTTGGAGTTTCTGACCATGATCTACGGCAACCTGAAAGCCTTGGAACAGAATGGTACTCCTGGTGCTGTGCCTCAGTTTGTGACAATAGACATGGACGTACATACGATGTATGACAAAGACCAGAAAGAGATTGAAGACCTCATGATGCGATGGTTCCCTGACTATATGCAGGACTTGTCAGCAGGTATCTATGCCTTGCCAGAACATACGGAGCTCGCCCTTCGCAACATGTTCACCATGTCAGCGATGAAGAACTACTTCTTTGAAACACTGCCAAGCATGGCTAACCCTTTGGGCATGGGAACACGTAGCATCCCATTGGCTGAGAAAGTTCAGAACCTTCTTATTGCGGACTTCCTCAATTACATGGCACTCAGGCATCAGATATTTCTGAGCAGTATGAGTCAGGCTGTAAAAAAAAAGCCTATGACGAAGCAATAGCCAGTAGCGGACTCATCGATCCTCTTGCCGAACTGGAGATAGACATCCAAAGTTTCGACATACCGAGACTTGTCAGCGTCTATCCCGACAGAAGCGGCATCAGATGGTGGACAAAAGCCTGGTTCAACAACAGTGAGACAGGAGAAGCAGCCATCGAGATTGACCGACAGTTGGCAATCAAGTTCATCAATGAGAACATTGAAAAAGACGAATGGCTTGAACAGTATTTCCCCAAGCAGATGGAAGTCTATCACAATGCCATCGAGCAGACAAAGGAACAGATACTGAATCAGTTAAACCTCTAAAACGAAAGAAAATGAAGAAGATATTTGTATTATCCGTATTGACCACTATCACCTCTGTAGCATTTGCCGATACAGGAACCTCTGGAATCAATGATGCAGCGGACGGTGTAGTAACCTATATGCCATACGTGCGTGTTCTGTGCTATGCTATAGCCGCCATCATTGCCGTTGTGGGTGCAGTAGCCGTGTATATCACGATGCAGACCAATCCGCAGAATACTACCAAGCGTATCTCCATGACAGTAGGTAGTGCTTTGACATTTGTCTGTCTTTCCCTTGCTTTACCTCAGTTCTTTGGTGTTGACGGAAGTGTATCTGGAGGAAGCACATCAACAGGTACAGGATCCAGCACAAGCGGAACATCTGGTTCAAGCAATGGATTCCTCGCTTCTGACCAAGGAGGTATCTCACAGAGTGGTATAATCACTACGGTTCCAACACTTGCAGATAGGAACTGGGTACATTTCCCAAATGGTACCAAGATGGAAACAGCTCGCTATGTTGTTGACATCTATAGTAAGTTGGGCGGTGGTTCGCAAGGTACATACGGACGAACTCTTGATTATATCAATAAGCTCTATTGGAGTCAGGAAATCAACACTGACACCTATAATGCTCTGATGAGTGCTTCGGGTAATCTACCACATAACTAATAAAATTTATGGCTGAATCATCAAACGACAAACTCTTCCGCACAAAGGTTCTGCCCATCATGGATAAAGTGATGGCAGACCTTCGTCATAAGCAGTTGGAAGAGATCGGTAGGCACACCACAAGTTTGCCTTATATCTTGGCAGCTGCAGCCGGTCCTGATGGAGGTATGGCAGCCCAAGCCGCAAGTCTTGACACCCTTCGCTATACTGGCAAGTGGAACTCCAAGCATACGGAGGACTACATCCAGATGGTGAAGGATGAGTTGAAGAAGCAGAAGATCAATGTAACGCCAGAGATTGAGAAGAAAATGATAGACAAGATGATCAAGGATGAAATCCCGAAGTCATCTATTGAATATATCATGAAGAAAGCAGCTACCAGCAC
>JAGHTW010000056.1 GCA_018065145.1 Candidatus Prevotella equi | reverse complement strand
ACTTGGAGTGTTGTTTATTCTATTGTCTTACCAAACATATAAACTTATGGGAGCGTGGGACGAACGAGTTGCCATAGAGGAAACCTTGGACGGAATTAATGTCATGGCCGATGATGCTATTGATTTTATAGATGAACTCGATAAGCAGAATGGTGGAACCGGAGATACTGGCAAACAAATAAAAGATGCCATGAACAACCCACTCGTACAGAAGGGACTCAATCTATTTGGTATTGATGTAAGCATGAATGGAAAGATGACTATAGAGATGGCTGAGAAACTAAAGACAAAGTACAATTGGTATATGTTCCGAAGAATCTGTTGGATGTTAGGATTCATACTTTTTTATGGACTTTTTGTAACAATCATCCCTACGAGTGACGCTGCATATAACAACAGATTATCACATTCTTCAAGCAGAGGTTCTCGAAGACCATCATCACGCAATTCAAGAAGACGATAGGATATGGACAAACTAGAATATATATTTCACTATGCCATCTCAAGTATGTTTATAGGAGTGATCCTTACCATTCTCGGAATATTGGGATTCTTTCTTCTAATAAAGGGATGGTACAAGGATAGGACGTTCAATGGGGCAAGCATTGCTATTGGAGTGGTGCTGTTCTTCCTGTTGTGCATCCAGAACATCCTCCTGTGTGGCACAATTCACATAGTGAGGATTAGTGACACATTGGAAGACCGCATGACAGAATATGTGCAACCTTACGTCAAAGCTGGTGACGACTATATGCAGCGTAACGATGTTGACGACTTGCTGTTCAAAGGTTTAGCCAACGATTACCCTATAATATTCTGCTATGTTGGTGTATCAGATTTCAGAGGATTCAGGGCTTCTGAGATACCAGAAGCAACCATAGATACCCTTAACGAGTATTGCTACTGGTATATAGCGCGCAGAATAGGATGGAGTTTGTTATTCGTAATAATAAGTGCGATCATAGTAATCAAGACGATGGAAAAAAGTTATACGAAAAAGCCATTAAGCAGACAGTATTCACACAACTCCAATAGGAAGGAAAGAGTTCCTAGGAGGACACAACGTAGATAAATCTTAAAATTCTAATCATATGGACAATATTATTTCATGTTCAAACAACCATATATTGGTTGGACTTGGCGGTACAGGCGGTAAGATCCTCCGTGCCTTCAAGATGAGAATGTTCGAGGAATTTCCTACACAGGAAAGCCGTAGTAAACAACCTGTAGCTCTTCTTTATGTTGATTCTACAGACGAAATGATGCCACAGGACGGAAAGGCGCGCGCAGATTTCCGTGTGATGGGGCAGGATGCTTCGTTCACACAGAGCGAGTTCCTGAATATCAAAGCCGTAGATGTAGAACACATACTTGACCATATAGGCAATTATCCTTCGGTAAAGGGAATCGTAAATAACGTAGGAGCCGTTAAGACGGCTATCGGTTCGTTAGGACAGGCTGCAGGACAGAAACGTCGTGCAGGCCGCTTGCTCTTTGCTGCCAACGCAGTTGGTTTTGTAAACAGTCTTCGCGATGCTTACCATCGTTGTGAAGTTGCTTCGGGCAGTGCTGCCACATGTAACATTCATATCTTCGCCGGTCTCAGTGGTGGAACGGGCTCTGGCTCTATAGTTGATGCGGTAATCCAGGCTCGCAAGACATTCCCTGATGCCAAGATTTCCGTTTATGCAATGATCCCAGAGATGAATCTGCCTAAGTCTGATATGGACCAAGGACGCTACTATCAGAATGGATATGCAGCGATGAACGAACTCAATGCTTTGCAGACAGGCCGTTGGTTCCCACATGATGTAACTGGAGCAAGTGAAGCAAAACTCTATAACGATAGAGTGAAAGGTGTTGCTGACGGACTTACAGTTTATAGTAATGTGAATGAGAATGGTCTGACGGTTAACTCCTTGAATGAACTTCCAAAGATAGTAAGCGATTATATCTTCGCACGCATCTTCTATGTCAACGAACAGGATCAGGTTAATGGTGATATTGTACGTGCCTATAACTTTGAGAACATGGATGACTTCGCTCTTGAATATGACGAAGCTGCAAATGCTGATGTCAACGGACAAATTCCTGTTGCTCGTACAAAGAAGATTAATTCATTCGGCATAAAGCGTGTGATGTACCCTGAGCTCAGAGTATTAAAACATATAACATATACCGTCGGCGAAAGCGTACTCTACCAGTTCAAATATAACAACTGGCGTGAGAATCAAGGCTTTGTCAACGAAGAACGTAACCGCGACTACCGTCGTGACTATCTCAACGAGGATAATCTCTCAATGTGGAAGATGGACGAGCAGCATCTGACTCTGGAACTAAAGATTCTTGATGCAGACTCTGACTATCCACGTTTTGACGACTACTGGCATGACAAGGCAATAGCATACGCAGAAGAGGCAAAGAAAGCAAGTTGTCCACTCAATGAGTTAGACAATATTCTGGCAGATTTCTATAGTACTCATTTCCGCGAAGACGGTGTAGAGGCTTTTTATGCAAGCAAGGAACGTGTCATTCAGGAAATGGCAAAGGAAATACGCCGCAATGTAGAGAAGGGACTCTTTGATAAGTGGAGATTGGGTGATGTTTCTATCGTAGAACTCCAAAAGATCTCAAAACTTCTGATTGAGCGCTTGGGCGAGATTAGAATTGAACTTGAAACGAAGTCAAAGGAAGAGAAAGAAAACTACGAGGCATGCGATGAAGACCGCATGGCAAATGTTGATGAATGGAGCCGCCTTGGAGTACTTCAGCGTATGGTGGGTAATGGTGCTCGTCGTTATGCAGAACATCAAAGCATCCTCACCGATTACTATACCTCAAAGACAAGACTCGTTGCACTTGAGTTTGCCAAGAAACTGGCAGCAAGTGTCTTCGTGCAGATAGAGAAGATGGATGCCGACATCTCTGCCTTTGGTCAGAAAATCAATGAGGCTATCGAAGAGACAGAACGTCTTGTGGCAGCTCAGCGTAAGGTCAACAAAGGACTTGAAGACATGAAGGGAGCCATCATCGAGGTGAGCGAAGATGAAACCATGAGTCAGTTTGAGTTTGATGTGAAGATTGATAAGATTGATATGCCAAGCATAGCTCGACAGATTCGTGATATAATCCTTCCACAAGGCGATTTTACTAACTTCGGTAACCTTGCCAACGAAATCAGCGTTGATGACATAAAGGATGCCTTCGATGTCAAACTATCAGAGATTGTCAAGACTAAGCACGACGAAAAGGCTGCAAGCGAGAAGAAGGTTCTTGGACTCAACATACTCACTCAGTTACAGCAGAAACTTAAAACTGACGATGATATCAAGGCATTCGCATCTAAGATTGTCAGTCAGAGTGGCATGTTCCTAAAGTTGAACAATGACCAGTGTCAGCTCCATTTGCGCAACAATGAAGGCAACCTCAGTCCTACCAACCCTGCAAGTATCAACAAAAAGGCTATTCTTGTTTCTATTCCTTCACCAGACGGCAACGATAGTCTGAAGCGTTTTGCAGACAAATTGGAAGACGCATTTAAGAACTCTTTCAATCAGAGCACTGCGCGTACCACTATAACTATCAA
>JAGHTW010000227.1 GCA_018065145.1 Candidatus Prevotella equi | reverse complement strand
TTATTTTCTGCCGAAGTCTGCTGGTATCTCGCCCCATTCTTTGGTGTCCCATTTGACTATCGGTGCGCGGAATGAATGTGTGCGCAGCCAGTTCTCGGCGCGGGTGACAAGCTCGTATGCCTTCTCTGTCTCAGGTGTGCGCTCCAACTTTGTCTTGCATTGCATCTTCTTTACCCATATCTGCGCATTGACAGAGTCGCTATATATGGTGTATCCCTTGATGCCGCGCTGCTCCATGAGTGCTAGAGCATGAACGATAGCAAGAAACTCGCCTATGTTGTTCGTTCCCTTTATTGGACCGAAATGGAATACCTGCTGACCTGTGCTGAGGTCTATGCCACGATATTCCATCGGACCAGGATTACCAGAGCATGCTGCGTCAACAGCCCACGCAAGTGCATTGTTTGCTGCCATATTACACCTTATTATATAATACGCGCGCGTTACATTCTCTCTGGAACCTCAATGCCAAGCAGTGCCATACCGTTCTTGATGGTCTTGGCTACGTTGGCTGCGAGAACAAGACGGAGCTGCTTCTGCTCTGCGGTGTCCGCACCGAGGATAGAGTAATCATGATAGAACTGGTTGAAGCTCTTTGTCAGTTCGTAACAGTAGTTCGCAATGCCTGAAGGGCTGTAGTCCTTGCCTGCCTGTGCTACGGCAGCACCATACTCGCTGATCTTCTGCGTAAGCGCTATCTCCTTCTCGTTCATCTCTACTGCTGATGGCAGGGTAGGGGTGAGACCTTCTGCTGCCGCCTTGCGGAGGATGGAACGGATACGTGCGTATGTGTACTGTATGAACGGACCAGTATTGCCGTTGAAGTCAATAGACTCTGCTGGATTGAACAGCATATTCTTGCGTGCATCGACCTTCAGGATGAAGTATTTCAGCGCACCCATGCCTACGATGCGTGCTATTTCCTGCTTCTCCTCTTCGCTCATGTCATCGTACTTGCCCAGTTCGTCACTGGTCTGACGCGCATCGGCTATCATTGTCGCTATGAGGTCATCGGCATCAACCACTGTTCCTTCGCGGCTCTTCATCTTACCGTTTGGCAACTCAACCATGCCGTAAGAGAAGTGGACGAGGTCCTTACCCCACTTGAAACCGAGTTTGTCGAGAAGGATGGAGAGAACCTGGAAATGATAGTTCTGCTCGTTACCAACGACGTATATCATCTGGTCGATAGGGAAATCCTGGAAACGAAGCTTCGCTGTGCCGATATCCTGGGTCATATAGACGGATGTGCCGTCAGAGCGGAGTAACAATTTCTCGTCAAGACCTTCCTTGGTGAGGTCTGCCCATACGGAATTGTCATCGCGGCGATAGAAGAATCCTTTTTCGAGACCTTCCTCTACCTTGTCCTTGCCCTCGAGGTATGTGTTTGACTCGTAGTATATCTTGTCGAAGCCTACGCCGAGTGCCTTGTATGTTTCGTCAAAGCCAGCATATACCCATTCGTTCATCTTTGACCACAGCGCACGAACCTCTGGGTCGTTGTTCTCCCATTTTACGAGCATCTCGTGTGCTTCCTTGATAAGCGGCGCCTCTTGCTTTGCCTTTTCTTTTGCAGCATCCTCTGTCATGCCTTCTGCGATGTATTGCTTTGCAAGTTCATCGCATTCTGCCTTGTAGTGCTTGTCGAAGGCTACGTAGTAATCGCCGATGAGGTGGTCGCCCTTCTTGCCTGATGTCTCTGGTGTCTCACCATTGCCGTACTTCAGCCATGCGAGCATGGATTTACAGATGTGAATACCACGGTCGTTGACTATGTTGGTCTTGACAACCTTGTTGCCATTGGCTGACATAATCTGTGCAAGAGACCAACCGAGAAGGTTGTTTCTTACGTGACCAAGGTGCAGTGGCTTGTTGGTGTTTGGGGAAGAGTACTCGATCATCACGAGTGGACTCTCCTCTGTTGCCTGCTTCTCGCCATAGTGCTCGTCTGCGTCTATGGCAGCAAGAGTGCTGAGCCATGAACTGTCGTTGATAGAGAGATTGAGGAATCCCTTTACAACGTTGTATTTGCTTACAGCATCGCAATGCTCTACGAGGTATGCACCGATTTCTTCGGCTACCTCTTCTGGCTTCTTGCGTGCTATCTTGACAAATGGGAAGACAACGAGGGTGAGATTGCCCTCAAACTCCGGACGGGTCTTCTGAAGACCAGCCTGCTTCTCTTCCACATCCTGACCATATAATGCCTTGACAGCCTCAATGACTGTCTGTGTTATTTTCTTTTCCATCAGTTTTTAATTATTCATTATGAATTATGCATTACCCCACAATGCTTCCTGGCTTCACGTCTTTAGATGTAGTGGTGACGCTCAGTGTACCATCGTAGTTTACTGCTGAGAGGATCATACCCTGTGACTCTTCGCCCATCATCTTGCGTGGAGCGAAGTTTGCAACGAACAGAACCTGCTTGCCTACGAGCTCCTGTGGGTCTTCGTAGTATGCTGCGATGCCTGAGAGAATGGTGCGACCGTCTTTCGTTCCGTCGTCAATGTGGAACTTAAGGAGTTTCTTTGATTTCTTCACCTTCTCGCATGATGTTACAAGACCAACGCGTATGTCGAGCTTCTCGAATGTCTCAAAGTCAACGTTCTCCTTGATAGGCTCTGGCTCGTATGTCTCAGCCTCGTTAGCCTTCTTGGTATCCTCCAACTTCTGTAGCTGTGCCTCAATGACACTGTCTTCTATCTTCTCGAACAGGAGTTCTGGCTCATTGAGCTGGTGGCTTGCTTTGAGGATGTCCATGCTACCTAACTGCTCCCACTCGAAACTATCAAGGTTGAGTAACTGTCGTAGCTTAGCAGAAGAGAAAGGAAGGAATGGCTCAAACGCAATGGCAAGGTTGGCGGTGAGCTGAAGACATACAAAGAGTATTGTCTTTACACGCTCAGGATCAGTCTTCCATACCTTCCAAGGTTCGCACTCCGTGATGTAACGATTGCCGATACGGGCAAGGTTCATGGCCTCCTTCTGCGCCTCGCGGAACTTGAACTGCTCCAACAGTGTCTCTACATTGTTCTTTACGTCCTTGAACTCGGCGATAGCCTGCTCGTCAACACTCTGAAGTGCACCACACTCTGGTACGATACCGTTGAAATATTTCTTTGTCAGTTGCAAAGCACGGTTTACGAAGTTACCGTAGATGGCAACGAGCTCTGAGTTGTTGTGCTCTTGGTAGTCCTTCCATGTGAAGTTGTTGTCCTTCGTCTCTGGTGCATTGGCCGTAAGAACATAACGAAGTACGTCCTGCTTGTTTGGCATGTCAACGAGATATTCGTGAAGCCATACCGCCCAGTTGCGAGAGGTTGAGATTTTATCATCCTCTAGGTTAAGGAACTCGTTGGCAGGAACGTTCTCTGGCATGATGTAGCCACCATGTGCCTTCATCATTACAGGGAAGATTAGACAGTGGAAAACGATATTGTCCTTACCGATAAAGTGCAATAGACGTGTGTCTTCATCCTGCCACCACTGCTGCCATGTACCCCATTTCTCTGGATTGTTGTCGCAGAGCTCCTTCGTGTTGCTGATGTAACCTATCGGTGCATCAAACCATACATAAAGCACTTTGCCGTCAGCTCCTTCTACAGGGACAGGGATGCCCCAGTCAAGGTCACGTGTCATTGCACGTGGCTGCAAATCCATGTCAAGCCATGATTTGCACTGACCATATACGTTGCTGCGCCACTCTTTGTGCTCTTCAAGAATCCATTGCTTAAGCCAGTCCTGCCACTTGCCCAAAGGAAGATACCAGTTCTTGGTGGCTTTCTTTGTTAGTGGATTGCCTGGGTTGTTCTTGTTTGTTGGATTGATAAGCTCATCTGGTGACAAAGTGGCGCCGCACTTCTCACACTGATCACCGTATGCTCCTTCAGCACCACAACGAGGACATGTGCCTACTATGTTACGGTCGGTGAGGAATTCGCCAGTTACAGCATCGCAGTATTGCTCTTCAGTGATTTCCTCTAACTCTCCTTTGTCGTAAAGGGTGCGGAAGAAGTCTGAGGCAAACTTGTGATGTATGTCACTTGTCGTGCGGCTGTAGATATCGAAAGAGATGCCAAAGTCTTCAAAGGACTTCTTGATCATCTCATGATAACGGTCAACAACTTGCTGAACTGTGATGCCTTCTTTCTTTGCGCGGATGGTAACAGGCACACCATGCTCATCGGAACCGCCAATGAACACTACATCTCTCTTCTTCAGACGAAGGTAACGAACGTAAATATCTGCTGGGACATATACACCGGCAAGATGACCTATGTGAACACCTCCGTTAGCGTATGGCAATGCAGCGGTGACTGTCGTTCTTTTGTATTCTTTCTGTGTCATTATTATTGATGTTTTTGATTTTGCGACGCAAAAGTAATAAATATTTGCGACATATACAAGAAGTTAATGCGGATTTTGCCCTTATATGCTTAATTTTATATATAATGTTCGCACAAACATTATATTATTTTAGTTATGTAGCGTAAATTGAACACTATAAAAGTGTATATTTCTATTGTGGCGTTTTTTTTGTAGTACTGTAAATGTTGTTGTATGTTGATGCTGTGCATACGATGTGTGATGAGAATCGCATTGTGATGTGCTTGTGAAACTTTGAAAATGATAATTTTATTGAGTTTTACTTGATAAATATCAATTTAGGGTTGTATTTTGCATTGTTTTGAAAGATTTATTCAAAAACATTTGGTAGTTTCGCAAAAAGTGTGTACCTTTGCACTCGCTTTTGAAAAACAGGGCGCTTGGCCAAAAGGTTTTGAGCGATCCTTGGTTTAGGAAAGCGAACTGAAGAAAGAGTTCTTTGAAAGA
>JAGHTW010000102.1 GCA_018065145.1 Candidatus Prevotella equi | reverse complement strand
AAGATGGCAACGCTCTCTCTCGTAGTGCAGCGCGAGAGGGAGCTTGAAAATTTCCGTCCATTGGATTACTTCGTCCTCGTGGCAAAGTGTTCCAAGGACGGTGTAACCTTCAATGCGGTATATGTTCCGAAGGACGATGCACCCATCGACAGTGACGGAAGGATTCTCAACAGCACTTACCTTGCGCGTGTCCTCCATGAAATAGAGGGCAAGCAGTGCAAAGTAACTGCCGTTGAGAATAAGACCGGCAAAGAAAGCGCACCTTTGCCTTATTCGCTCGACACCCTTCAGGTGGAAGCGAACCGCAGGTATGGCATGAGTCCGAAGAGCGTTCTTGACATTGTGCAGTCACTCTACGAGAAAAAGTTTGTCAGCTATCCTCGTTCCGACTGCAATTACATCCCAAGCTCTCAACATGCGGACGCAGGTCGCATATTGAATGCCTTGGGTAATTATGGAATAGCAGTCGCAACGAATGCTGACAAGAGTCTCGTGAGTAAGGCGTACAACGACAAGAAGGTCTCAGCGCACCATGCCATCATACCGACTGGAGTTATCCCGAAGGACTTGAATGACTGGGAAAGAAAGATATATGACATGATCGCAATACGATATGTCATACAGTTCTATCCTCCGTGCAAGTTTGACACTGTCAAGTACAAGGTGGAGTCTGAGGGCTACGTCTTTACTGGCAGTGGCAAGAAAGTAACCCATCCGGGCTGGAAAATCGCAACCTCCAAATGTGATGATTCGGCACCTGACGCTGATTGCGCGTCAAATGACGAATCATCTTATTTGCCAAACCTCGTAGTCGGTGACATCCTGATGCCTCCGAAATACGAGATTGAAACCAAACAGACACAGCCACCGAAGCGTTTCACCGAAGGTACATTGCTCGCAGCAATGACGAATATCTGGCGATTCGTATCTCCAGATAATCCTAACCGTGAACTTCTCAAAGAGTGCAAAGGCATCGGCACACCTGCCACAAGAGACACCATCATCAGTGAGCTTATGGCAGATAAGAGTGGAAAGACCTCTATTACTCCTTGCATGGTCAAGGATAAGAGTGGTCTAAAACCTACTGCGTTTGGTTGTTGTCTCATTGATAACGTAGATGAGACATTAACCAAACCAGACTTCACAGCAATGATGGAGTACCAACTTAATGAGATAGCCGAGGGCAGAATGAGCTTGCGCTCCTTTGAGCAGGAGATTATTGACCTCGTGAACAGGAATATCTCGTTTGCCGAGAATAAAGTCTTCAAGAATGCCGAAAACGTAAAAGCAGAGTCAAGCAAAGAGACTGACAGCGTACCTCCAACGGAGTGCCCTGTCTGTCACAAGACAACCCTTGAACGCAAGTATTCGCCCAAGACCAAGACACACTTCTGGGTGTGCAGCGACAAGAACTGCGTCCATCCTGTCACAGGAAAGACCCTGTTCTTCGCTGACGAACGCAAGAAACCCCTTATGAAGCTCTGTCCTACATGTAAGACGGTAGCCACGAGAGTATTCTCGAAGAAAACCAACAAGTATTATTGGTTTTGTCCGAAGTGTGACTGCTTTATCAATGATGACAACAATAAAAAGAAAGGCAAGTAATGAATCTGACACAAGCAAGAAAAGACTTCTGGATTCACCTGAATCCTGCAGGATCGGACAACTTCATGGTTCATGGCAGAACGTACTCCGAACCAAGATTTGACAAACAACTAGGTCATTATGTAGTAAGTGACGAAGGTCGTATGTGTAATGACAGGCTCGCCTGTGTAAACTGTATCGCCAAGACATTTCTTCCAGATGCATTATGGAACAGTGTCACTCCTGGCAAGAGAGCGCATGTATATAACTATTGTTTTTGGGAGTTAAAGGATGAAAATGATGAGGTTTCCCTTCCAATAGCCCAGAAAACAGACTATAGTCCTGAGACATATTTCGAGATGCAGCAGTTTACCGATCACCTGATATTCGGTCTGAAGGGAAAGGCAGAGCTGCATGAACGATATTCAACTTTCAACACCAGGCAGGATAACCCAGCCAATCCATTGAACGTACAGTTTGTAAACAAATACGGTCAGGTGATAACACATGGATGTGGAAGTGTCATCGACGATTATGTCATGATAGGATGTCGTGGAGATGTTGTTTCACCTCTCAATATAGCAAGACTATGGGGAAGTGAGCCAAATACCAAACGCCAGCTTGATACGCTTCTCATCGAAGCCTATACTATGGGATTAAGGTTTAAGAAACCGCCCCAAGAAAGCACCATTCGCATGAATGTAAGTGTAATCAGCGGTGATGTTATCAGGATTGAATCCTTGAATGAGTATTACGGCTTTGCAGAAAACATGTTATTTTGCTCCAAGCACGATTTTCATTCAGATCCATTTCTTGGTACCAGGAATCTTGATAAGAGTATCACAGGGGCAATACTTGCGTACAGATGGTTCTTCAATAAACCCAATCTGAAGGTAAGTCTCTCACTGGTTCATAATGAAAAGCTCGAGACCGAATCCTCGTGGAAGAATCAGAAGGACTATACCAAATACATGTCCAATGTCGAATCCTATAACAAGGCAGGTTTGACGGCACTGACAAAACGCATCAACAGTAAGGTAGAACAAAAGTGGGAAAAGTACAAAGAATCCCCTTATTTCAAGCCAGAAGATTATATGAGTACAGACTTTTTTAGTCAAAAACTATCCGAAGTTGCTGAATAAATCTGTTTTTGTAGCAATTGCTGAATCTTCGTATCTTGTTGAATATCAAACAAAATAGCATCAGATTCATCAAAAACAGCATTGTCAGCATGTTTTTCGGCATTTCCTCGTACACATGTAATACTAGCTTTCTTATTTCTACCTGTTCCCATCAGTCTTTAGGCTGGTGGGATTTTTGGTGCATAAAAAATGAAAATAAGTGTAAACGACTGTAAAAAACGCATACTTCAATATAAACACGTTGAGTAAGCGCACTATACAAGTTAAGATTTTTTCGATTTTGCTTTTTCAGCGAAATGATTTTGTATAATTTTGCATACAAAACCAAATAGTTTATAGACAATGGAGCAGAATCAAGAGTTAAACAATAAGTTCGTCGAGTTTTTGACCAAGTATTACAGCAACACTGACGACAAAACGCTTGCGGCACACCTGACAATAATTGCAAGTGCAGATTGTGTAGGATCAGACTGTGAACCAGTCAGCGAACAGACTGTGAGATATTACGCTGAGAAATTGGGATTGAAGAAAGCATCCAGTTTCAAACATTCACGTTGCTGTGATAAGAGTGTAAAGGAAAGGGTGAAGCGTATAGGACAACACTTCTCTTTCTACAGTGGTCAACCATCAATAGACATCCAGAAGGCTAATCTTGAAAACGATCATCTTGTGCTATGTGCAAGCAAGAAGCAGATGCGAAATATACGTTATGCAGCCACAAGATACAACAACGAGCAAAGTGCAAGTACCGGCATTCACATAAAGGTCTCTTGTGACTCAGAAATAACTGCAGTATTGATAATGGCAGAGACTATTTCCCTGCCTGACTCTTGTAAAACTCGTTCTTCTCAATCAGTAGGTTTATATGTTCCTCCTTGACTGTCAAAGCATCCTGTAAGAGCTTAATGCGTTCTTCCAATAGAAGGATCTTCTGTTTGTCAGAATCAGCCTGACTCTTCTTATCTGGTGATATAGTTGCAGTCTTAGGATTATAGACATAAGGAGTACCTTCTCGCAAGCTATCGAGGGGAACCTTGAAGAAGTCAGACAGGATTTCCACCTTAGACAGATGCGGATTATTCTGTTTCTTGAAATAAGATATTCCCTGATTTCCTGTGCCGAACAGAGCGGTGAGAAGTTCCTTCTTTCTATCAGGAGTAAGAGACTTGTATAGTTCTTGTATGACGGTAAAGTTCAACATATTCAGACAAAATTACTTTGTAAATTAGGGACAAAGGTACTAATAAGTGTTGAATTATCCAAATTCCTACGGTGTTTTCATGATATATACCTCAAAATTGTATTAGAAATTATAAACAGCTATATAAAACCAATGGATAAAGTGGTTGCAGAGACCGAAATAGATGAACCTTTCATGGTAAGATATTATGACAATCTTTCATATGGTGACAAGGGAGATTTTCTCTTGGTACTCAGGATTGTTGCAAATGGGACAGATAACAAATGGCTCAAAAGAATATCGGCATGGCGACGTACTCCCTTGACAAGAAAGTTAAGTGGTAATGATAAGCAAGTACTACATCTTTTGCTCAATAACGATCATTGGAGAGATACCCTGAAAATTATCAGAAGGTTGATATTTACAATATAAGCACTATAAGAAACGTAGAATAGAAGACATGATAAAGAAAGAATACGAAAACAGGGCCTGGGAAGAAACCAATATCCTTGATCTCTTCTGCCAAATATATCCGGAACGTACCGTTGTGGAGAAAGGCAGAAGATATGAATGCCTTTGTCCATACCACGACGACCATCATCCTTCTCTGTCAATAGAGCCAGATAGACATAGGATTCATTGCTACTCATGTGGTGAAACATATTATACATTTGGGTTCCTGAAGAAAGAGTTGGGATTAAGCTACCCTGAAGCCATAAGGTATATATACGAGAAAGGCATTATACCAGGAGTAGAGATTAAGGACATCTATGATTTTCAGAACGACATTGATGACAAACTCTGGGAACGTAAGCGGAAGCAATATGATTACATGGAAATTGCCAATTCTTATTTCAGGGACGAGCATCTTGCAGATAATCCCTTTGCAATAGGCTGTCGCAATTACGCAGAATATCGTGATGACAACCCTAATGGCAGATGGACAAAGGAGATGTGCGATATAGAGACGTTGGGATATGCCAATGCCTCAAACCATTCCTTTGTTGACTGGGTTGTATCGAGAAAGCTGGATTTGGAGATGATGGTTGACCTTGGCTTGGTCGGTAAGGACGAACAGGCTGATGGAAAAGTCAGATACTATGATGCCTTCGTTGACAGGCTTATGTTCCCTTATCGAGATGAAAGATTCAGGGTAATATCCTTCACTGGTAGGTTGCTGCATTACAAACTCGGCGACAAGATGAAGTTCAAGAACTGCACTTGCAAGAAAGGCTCCAACCTTATTTTTGTTAAGGAATCAACGCCTTGGGGACTTCACAATATGACAGAGGTACGTAAAGCTCATAAGGCATATCTTGTTGAAGGTCCTGGTGATGCCATGACCCTTAAAGGTATCGGTGTGAGTAATGTTCTTGCATCAGGAGGAGGACAATGGACAAAAGGGCAGCTTCAGCGAATCAAGGGTTCTGGAGTACCACCATTACTGTGTTTCATTCCTGACATTGATGAAAATGTAAAGGTTTTGGATGGTGCTACTATGGGTATAGGTGAGAGTTTTGTCGTAAATGCTGGCAAAATGGCAATGAAACTTGGCTTCAAAGTCAGTGTGAAGGTTATTCCGCAAAACGAAGATGGCTCAAAAATAGATGCAGGAGAGTACTTCAAGAATCACCCAGAGAGATGGAAGAATATTAAAGAGGAGGATTTTATATCATGGTACGCAAGCAAATACTTTGATCCAAGCGTCACTGATGAAGAGAATATCAATGCTGTCACGAATGTATGCAAGATG
>JAGHTW010000191.1 GCA_018065145.1 Candidatus Prevotella equi | reverse complement strand
GACAGTCGTTGTGAGGAAGACCATCAGGTCGATTTCATGTCAGACAGCGACACCGGCAAGGGATTCTTCTTCGCATTCTTCAGCCGACAGTTTACACCATTTAAGGGCAACTCAGGTCGTATTATAACCTTCTACCTCGACTGCTCTGAGTTAATAGAGGGAGAAGAATACGCACTGGCAACAAAGCTTGAGGCGGTGGGAACAAGTTTCTCTGCCTACTTCTCACAGCGACAACTGGTACCGCTGCTCGACCTGGAGGATGATCCAAATGCTCCAAAGGTAAGCATCACGACAGATGCCAACGGCACTGGTACATTCACATGCGAAGAAGGCGCTCTCAACTTCAAGAAGAGTGACCTGAAGGCATACGTTGCAACGAAGGTGGATAACAAATTTGTCTATCTCTCTGAGGTGACAAAGGTTCCTATGGGCACTGGCTTCATGGTGAAGGGTAAGCCAAACACTACCTACGAGGTTAGCACAACAATGGCGGAGGTTACTCTGCCATACAGGGATATCTACCTCTATCAGTATCCTGGCAGCGTGATGGAGAATGACCTTGTCTTTGGTTACTCCGAAGAGGATGGTCTTTTCCATAGGCTTGACCCTTGGATGGAAACGGAATGGAACAAATCATACGTTGTCTTCAACAGTGCCTTGGAATGGGGCTATGATGAGGAACAGGGCATGAATGTTATTACGAGCAACACCTCCGGCATCACTGCCGAGACGCTGAAGCCTCTCTTCGCTATCGTGGGCGACGTGGATGGCGACGGCATCGTGACAGTAGCGGATGCGAAGCTGATAACACGTAAGTTCCTCGGTGAGAACCCAGAGAACATGATAGAGGAGGTTGCAGACGTGAATGGCGACGGCAAGATAACAATGTCTGACGCCAACGCCGTGATAATAATGTCACAGGAGGAGTAACCGCTCGTAACGCTTGTTTTGTTGCAAAAATTGTTAAAGATTACACATTAGTATAATAATTTGGGTGATAATTGAAAAGAAATTAGTAACTTTGCGCCAAAGTAAGTTATTTATTTTCAACAATCACAAAGACAACGAAACACAAGAATATGAAGATTACAGTCATCGGCGCCGGCAATATGGGCGGCGCATTGATACACGGATGGGCTAAGTCCGGCAAACTCGCCGGACTTACCATCGCTGATAAGAACGAGGCTCTGCTCGCACAGTTCAAGGAACAGTATCCTTCCATCACGACAACAACCGACAATGCCGCTGCCGTAAAGGGCGCAGACATCGTGGTAGTGGTAGTGAAGCCATGGCTCATGCCATTGGTGCTTGACGAGATCAAGCCAGCACTGGAACTGGACAAGCAGATAATCGTTTCCGATGCAGCGAACTATACCACCGACAAGCTCACCGAACAGCTCGGCACAACAGGACAATACTGTTACGTCATCCCTAACATCGCAGCGGAATACAGCGCAAGCATGAGCTTCATAGCGAAGGGTGCGGACACGACAGAAGAGTCCCTGAACAAGGTAAAGGCTCTCTATGACCTCTGCGGCGACACACTCGTAGTGACAGAGAACCTCGTCGGACCGGGAATGATGATGGCTTCATGCGGTATAGCGTACGTGATGCGGTACATCCGTGCACAGATGCAGGCAGGTTGTGAGATGGGATTCTATCCACAGCAGGCAAAGCAGATAGCATTGCAGACCATGCAGGGCGCTGTCTCTCTCCTGAAAGAGACCGGATGGCATCCGGAAGAAGCCATCGACAAGGTCACAACTCCTGGCGGCGTAACCATCAAAGGACTCAACGAACTGGATCATTCAGGCTTCACTTCAGCAGTGATAAATAGCCTTAAAGCGGGTCTTAAGTAACTAAAAATGACCTTTTTGTTGAAAAAATATAAAAAAAATAAGAAAAAGTTTGCTTAATACATAACTTTTCTTTAATTTTGCAAACAAATAATGGCTACGTCTTGTGCAAAGATACTAATAAGCATTATTAGAATAATAAAACAATAAATAAAATAATTCAAAAGTTATGATGAAAAAACTACTCATGTCTATTGCAGCGGTTGCAGTATGCTCAACCGCAGCATTTGCAGAGGACACAGATGTTTCTTCTCTTCAGAACGTGCTCTATTTTGATGCTCCTGTAGCAACAATAGGCCGTACAGCAAATCTTTCTGTACAGATGAAGGGTTCTGAGACTGTCCAGTCAATCGGCGCTTATGTAACATTGCCTACAGGTGTTACTGCAGCAGGTGCTTCTCTTGGCGCTCTCGTTCCAGAGCAGGGTGATGCTGCTTATGCTGATGAAATCAGTACAAACACTGTAGAAGGTGTTGCTCGCGTAGCTCTTCTCGGTGCAACAGGTAAGGCTCTTACAGCTGCAAACGGTGAAGCTTTCAAGCTCGCTGTAACAGTAAGCAGTGATGCTACACCAGGTGAACAGCCTGTTGTTATCTCAAATCACGAGCTCTGTACAACAGACAGCAAGGCTACTCTCGTTGATACAGAGGTAACAAGCACACTGAAGATCGTTCTTCTCGGTGACGTAAATGCAGATGGTAATGTAAATATTGGTGATGCTAACACAGTAATATCAGTTTCACGCGGTGGTAGCGCAGTAGGTGAGCCAGACGTTAACGATGATAAGTCTGTAAACATCGGTGACGTAAACGCAGTTATTAATATTGTAAGACAGTAAATAAAAACAACTATGGATATTAAAAAGACTTTTATTGCTATTGTTTCCGCAATAGCTATGAGTATGACTGCAAACGCTCAGGCTGTTTCTGCAGTTGAAGAAGTAAACGTTACTCCAGGTACAACCGCTAAGGTAACCGTAAAGTTGGAGAATACAGACTTTACTGGTTTCCAGTCAGACTTCGTAACAACAGAAGGAATCACAGTTAAGAGTATCTCTCGTGCTACAGCTACTAAGGTTCGCGTTGATCCTGAAGATGAAGAGAGTGATTACGTTTACACTGTATCATTTGATAAGGCTTCTAAAAACCTCATGATCTTCACAATGGAGCAGGAGGCGTTCAAGTCTGGAGACCTCTATATTATCAATATTGATGGTGCAGAAGGTTTTGAGGATGGAACTATTACAGTTAAGAATATTGGTGCTGATGCAGCTGGTAAAACATCTATGTTGAATGATGTTGTTATTAAGGTTGTTAATGCAACTGCTGCTGATACTGTAAAGGGCGACAACGTGGCTTCTAGCGACGTTCGCAAGGTAGCAAAGAACAACAAGCTCTATATCGTTAAGGGCGAGAAGGAGTCTAACGTTGCTGGCGCTATGCTGAAGTAATAGGTAACTACACCTTATATAATATATAAAGGCTGATGCACATTGTGCGTCAGCCTTTATTTTATTCTATACGTTATAGATGATTGTAATTGTGATTCGTGTAATTCGTGCTATTCGTGTTCGTCAAGAATCATTTTGATGGTCAAAATAAGAAAAATACAAGAAAATAATAAAAAAACATCGAAAATATTTGGTAGAATGAAAAAAAGTGTGTACCTTTGCACTCGCAATCAAGAAAGGGATATTTATCAGGGGTGGTAAAGGGCAGTATCCTAGACTTGGTTTGCAATTGGTGCCATAGCTCAGTTGGTAGAGCAAAGGACTGAAAATCCTTGTGTCCCCGGTTCGATTCCTGGTGGCACCACAACAAAACCTTGTAAGTATCTTACTTACAAGGTTTTTTGTTTATACCCACTTTCCCAACCATCATTTTTGGCCATGTTTCTCCATCTCCTTTCAGAACAATCTATCACAAGCGGCAATGTCAACATTGTCAGCAACTTCATCCTATGATAGTTAAAAAAAACAGTCACCTTCAGGAATTTCTACTCGCTCTATACACATTATATAATATATAGGCATGTAGGTGACATTATCCTTTGTATATACTTCGCGTTCATTGTCAAGCACTATGCCC
>JAGHTW010000059.1 GCA_018065145.1 Candidatus Prevotella equi | reverse complement strand
TAGCCTACCTCACGACCACCTACGCCGATATCACCAGCAGGAACGTCGCAGTCAGGACCGATATGACGGTGAAGCTCAAGCATGAATGCCTGGCAGAAACGCATTACCTCAGCGTCAGACTTTCCACGTGGAGAGAAGTCAGAACCACCCTTAGCACCACCCATTGGGAGAGTTGTGAGAGAGTTCTTGAATGTCTGCTCGAAAGCAAGGAACTTAAGGATACCAAGGTTTACTGAACGGTGGAAACGGATACCGCCTTTGTAAGGTCCAATAACGTTGTTGTGCTGGATACGGTAACCCATGTTTGTCTGAATCTGACCCTTATCGTCCATCCATGTTACACGGAACTGATAAACACGATCAGGAATACAAAGACGCTCAATGAGGTTAACCTTGTCAAACTCTGGGTGCTTGTTGTACTCTTCCTCGATTGTACCGAGAACTTCTTCTACAGCCTGATGATACTCTGGCTCATTTGGAAAACGACGCTTGAGGTCTTCCAACACTTTCTGTGCATTCATTTGCTTTTGTTCTTTTGTTTTGGTTGTTGTTATACTGTGTCACCATATTTCAGGCAACGTTAATTACAATTTTATTGTATTTGTAGCGTTTGCGCCTGCAAAATTAATAAATAATCCGTAAACAACAAAGAAAAATGCAACAAAATTTGTATTTTTGTTGCATTTTTATTGTTTTTACCTACTTTTTGCTAACAATTTGATAGTTTAATTTACTTTTTGTCAAAATAATACTATAATATTACTTCGTTGGCACATCCATTGCCAAACGCAGTCCCACTGTTATAGAAGCAAAGTCTGGATCATAGTTTTCACGTGAGGCTGTACGGCATTGAGTTGTTGTGCTGTAGAAAGAACCACCACGGGCTACGTGCTTCAAAGTATCAGACAGTACAACACATGGATCTACCTGCAGACTATCCTTATATTTCTCAAAGTTGTCTTCGACCCATTCTGAGACATTACCATTCATATCACGCATATCAAGTTCATTTGGCATGTATTGTCCTACAGGATGTGGGGTGCCATTGCTATTTGTACGGAAACATGCTACACGGTCAAGATACTTTGAACCGCTGTATTGAAGGACAAACGTCTTTGATGCACCACGGGCAGCATACTCCCACTCTGCTTCTGTTGGCAAACGGAATGGCTTTCCTGTCATCTCGGAAAGTTTCTTTACAAACAACTTTGCGTCAGCCCAAGTAATATTCATCACCGGCAACTCTGGATTATCCTTATCAGAGAACTGTTTGATGACTGAAGGATTATTACCCATCACCGCTTGCCAAAGAGCTTGTGTCACTTCCAGTTTACCAATATAGAATCCTTTTGTCAACTGCACCTCATGAGCTGGAAGTTCCGAGAATGAGTCAAAACCATCCTGCTCTGACGTTGCACCCATACGAAAAGAACCTGGCGCCACATACACAAGATCAAAACTGACATCACCAGCCTCAACAGTTATAACATCGCCCTCTATCGGCTCTTTATCACTGGAGCATGAGAAAAAACTCATTGATGAAGCCATTGCCAGAGAGGCAAAAAGAAACGTCTTTAATTTCATAGGTTTTAGTATTTTAATGATTTGTATAAAAACATAGCACACATCAGGCAACATTTGTTATCCCGGTGTGTGCTATATATAAATAATGTGTATTATCTTATTCTATCTGCAGAGCGTACAAGGTCATCATCATGCTTCACTCCTCTGTAAGCCATTTCATAAAGAATGATGCTTACTACTTCAAGACAAAGGTAAAAAGGAACTGACTCAAAATCCGCTCCCGAATACCACTGGTCAAGTGCGAACATTCCAATGAGAACTAAGCACATCACGATGCCTATCCTACACTGACGCATCTGCTTCTTGCGATTCTCGTACTTCATTATAGTAGCAATGGCGTGCATTCCTACTATTCCTGCACAAACCTGCTCAAACGACCTTGTCATAAAGCAGACTGCAATCATCAGGATGACAACCAAAACGAGATATATTGTTTGTTTACGCTGCCACATTTTTCAATTGACAATTAAATAACTTTTCAAACGATAAGTATTCTTTAGAAATCATCATCGTCATCATCTCTCTTGTCAAGAGCAGGATCATGCCAGTACACCTCATTATTAAGGAATTCCTCTGTTGCTATGAGTGTTGGCTTTGGCATCTTCTCGTAATAACGGCTTATCTCTATCTGCTCGCGGTTCTCAAACACCTCTTCAAGGCTGTCATTATAATTTGCAAACTCTGCGAGCTTCTTGTTAAGTTCCTGTTTGATGTCCTGAGCAATCTGATTACTGCGCTTGCCAATGATAGCAACGCTCTCATAGATATTCTCTGTTGGTTCACAGAGTTCCATGATGTTACGTGTAACGGTGTTTACCGGAGCTTTTGTCTTCTTGTAATCCATTGTTATTTTATATTTTTGTTATTTTTAGTCGAATTGTAATTGTCCACTGTTATACTTCTTGCATCTTTCAATGTATTTCTCTGCCGTGCTTCTTTCCTTTGATTCTGGATATTCATTTATGAAGCCGTAGCACTCATCTTCCGCATCTTGAAAGCGCTCTGCTTGTTTTTCCTTTACACTGTGAACCGCAAACTCGTATTTGCTTTTCATTATCAATATCGCGAAATCTTCACGAAGATTGCTGAAAGGATATTCCTTAATAGCATTCTGCGATGTCACGATACAAGCGTTGTAATTGTTACCTCCGCTCGTGCAATTACCAAAATACGTTCCGAGATTATAATAAAGTCGAGCATTGATAAGTTCCTTTTCCACCAATTTATCTTGCAGCGTATATAGTTTCTGTTCTGCAATACTCTTACGAGGACTATCAGGGAAAATATCCATAAAATCCTGATAGGACTTCATTGCAGCATATGTTGGAGACTGATCAAGACGTGGTTCTGGAACTACGGCATAAAGACATTCACCGACATAGAAGGAAGCGTCCTCCGCATATATTCCAGAAGGGTATGAACTATGATATTTCTTGAATATCTCAGCCGCACTTTCATAATCTTTATTGTTCATGGTTGCCATACCGTAAAGGAACAAACACTCTTCAGCCTTATCGGTACCCTTCATAAACGTTACCATATCGCCAAAGAGCAACGATGCACGAGAAAACTTCCCTTTTGCATACATCTCTTTAGCGTACTCGTATTTGTAAGTAAAGTCGGTTGATTTATACACGCTATTAAACTCCTGCACACAACTTGTGAGGAGAACCAAAGCGCTTAAAAAGACAAATATGATATTTTTTATCATTCTCTATTTCAAAAATTTGAATGCAAAGGTACACATAATTATTAATATAGCAAAACCGAAATGCACTTTTTTATAAAAAAAATAGCAATTTATAACATTTATTACAAAGAAATGAGTAATTTTGCATTATGAAATCATTTCAACTGACATCCAAGTATCATCCTACGGGAGACCAACCTGAAGCCATTGCACAATTAGTAGAAGGCATTAGACAAGGTCTTCCTGCTCAAGTTCTGCTTGGAGTCACAGGTTCGGGAAAGACATTCACGATGGCGAATGTCATACAAGAAGTAAACAAACCAACACTGATACTCTCACACAACAAGACTCTCGCAGCACAGTTGTACGAAGAAATGAAAGCATTCTTCCCCGATAATGCTGTAGAGTATTATGTGTCGTACTATGACTATTATCAACCAGAGTCATATCTGCCTGCTTCTGACACTTACATAGAAAAAGACCTCGCCATTAACGAAGAGATTGACCGATTGCGTCTGTCCGCTGTATCTGCACTACTATCAGGAAGACAAGACGTGATTGTTGTGTCTTCGGTGTCATGCATTTACGGTATGGGAGGACCATCAACAATGCAAGGCAGTATCATTTCTATTCATCAGGGACAAAGGATTGATAGAAACGACTTTCTTCGCAAGCTTGTTGATGCGCTGTATATAAGAAATGACTTGGAACTGAACCGTGGTGAATTCCGAGTAAAAGGCGACACCGTTGATGTCTATATGGCTTATAGCAATGATGTGCTTCGAATCACGTTCTGGGATGATGAGATCGACACCATAGAGGAAGTTGACGCCATCACATTCAAACGAAAACAAGGATTTGCAGAATATCAAATATTCCCTGCTAACCTTTTTGTTACAACAAAGGACCAACAAGAGCGTGCAATAAGAGACATTCAAGATGACCTTGTTACGCAAATAGATTTCTTTAAAGGAATAGGCGATGATATTAAGGCTCAGCGCATTAAGGAAAGAGTAGAATATGACCTTGAAATGATCAAAGAACTTGGACATTGCTCAGGAATAGAGAATTACTCAAGATATTTTGATGGTCGTAGTCCAGGAGAGCGCCCTTACTGTTTGTTTGATTTCTTTCCAAAGGATTTTCTTATGCTTATCGACGAGAGTCACGTCAGTGTTCCGCAGATTCGCGCAATGTATGGAGGCGATCGTTCAAGGAAACAAAACCTTGTTGAATACGGTTTCCGCTTGCCCGCAGCCTTTGATAACCGTCCTTTGCGATTTGAAGAATTTGAGCAGATGCTCAATCAGACTATATACGTATCTGCTACCCCTGCCGAATATGAGCTCGAAGCGTCTGAAGGCGTTGTCGTTGAACAGGTAATACGTCCTACTGGTTTGCTTGATCCGCCTATAGAGGTTCGTCCAACAGAGAATCAAATAGATGATTTGATGGAAGAAATAAGAGTGAGAAGCGAACGACACGAACGTATTCTCGTTACTACTCTCACCAAAAGAATGGCAGAAGAACTAACTGAGCATCTACTTAACCACGGAGTTAAGACAAGTTATATTCATTCTGACGTTGCAACAATTGACAGAGTACAGATTCTTAATGACTTACGTGCTGGCGTCTATGACGTTCTCGTAGGAATAAATCTCCTACGAGAAGGACTTGATTTGCCAGAAGTTTCACTTGTAGCAATCCTTGATGCTGACAAAGAAGGATTCCTTCGTTCACATAGAAGTTTGACACAAACAGCTGGTCGTGCAGCAAGAAATGTCGATGGCAAGGTTATAATGTACGCTGACAGTATTACAGAAAGCATGCAGAAGACCATTGAAGAAACAGAACGTCGCCGTACGAAACAGATGCGTTATAACGAGGAGCATGGTATTGTTCCGCAACAGATTCGCAAAGATTTGAATCGAGAAAGCATCATGAAGGTGATTAAGAACGAAGAGACACTTGCAAAACTCAAGATGGATGGCAGGGCAACAGGTATCATGAGTACTGCTTCTCCTGTCGGAGCTGATCACAACGATTTTGATAATGCAATCCGACAGCATGAAGGCACAAAAGCACAAATCAGAAATACCCATAAGCAGTCCTTCGCTTACATAGAACCTGACACCGACAGCGCTATGGTAGCAGATCCTATCGTTAGATACATGAGCAAAGAACAAAGAGAAAAAGCCATCGCCGTAGCAACAGAACGCATGAAAGAAGCAGCGAAAGACCTTGACTTCTTACTCGCAGCAAAATACAGAGACGAAATTATCGCTTTGCAGAAAGAATTGTAAAAATCACATTACTATTCGTCGCGATATGCTTTTCCTTCCCATTTAACCCATTTCATTTGTCCGACAATAAATCGCTGTCGTTTAAGCATATATGATGATGGTTCCTTGCTTGAGAAGCGACGAGGATTTGGTAACGTAGCGGCAATAAGTGCACAATTTCGCTTTGACAAAGTCTGCGCCGTCTTCTCAAAATGGTCTTCTGCAACAGCGTCAACACCATAAATACCATCGCCCATTTCTATCGAATTAAGGTAAACCTCCATGATTCTCTCCTTACCCCAGATACATTCTATCAGAACGGTAAAATACATTTCCAGTCCTTTTCTTACCCAAGAACGTCCGGGCCATAAAAAAACATTCTTTGCCGTCTGCTGACTAATTGTGCTTGCTCCATGCTTAGTCTTTGCTGTTCGATTATGCTTTGCCGCCTTTTGTATCGCATCAAAATCAAAACCATGATGCACTAGGAACCGTTGATCCTCACTTGCCATAACAGCCGTTGGCATATTGACGTTAATCTTTTCCATAGGCACCCAACGATGATGCATCTTTGGCATATGTCCATCACCAATAGACTGTGCAGCCCTAATAAACATCAAGGGGGTAAAATAAACAGGAACGACTTTAAGTACCACAACAGCAAGAAGTGTAGATGCAAAAAATGCTATGATAATAGTTCTAATTACTATTCTGAATAATTTCATTGGAGACATTGTCATTTTTTTCTCTTTTTAATAATGTTTTGTTGGTATTTTGCTAGTTTCACTTTGCAAAGTTATACAATTTTCTTTACAAAATAAAATATTTCATATAAGTATAATTGATTTTCAAACTTTTTTTTGTATTTTTGCAAAAATATTGAAATCAACAAACCTTAATCAACAAAATTAATAATCAAAAGAAATGGAAAAAAGCGCATTACAGATTGCACGTGCAGCCTATCAGCCAAAGCTTCCTAAGGCTTTGCGTGGTGCATTGAAGGCTGTTGAGGGCGAGCCAACACAGTCAGTAGCAGACCAGGAAGAAGTACAGAAGCTCTTCCCTAACACATATGGCATGCCATATCTTAAGTTTGAGCCAGTAGAAGGCAAGATGGCAACAGCAGCAATGAACGTTGGTGTTATCCTTTCAGGCGGACAGGCTCCTGGCGGTCACAATGTCATTTCAGGTCTCTTCGATGGTATCAAGAAGCTTAACCCAAAGAACAAGCTTTATGGTTTTATCCTTGGCCCTGGCGGTCTTGTAGATCACAACTATATGGAACTCACACCAGAAATCATTGATGAATATCGTAACACTGGTGGTTTCGATATCATTGGTTCTGGTCGTACAAAGCTTGAGAAGAAAGAGCAGTTCGACAAGGGTCTTGAGATTCTGAAGGCTCTTGACATCAAGGCTCTCGTTATCATCGGCGGTGATGATTCTAACACTAACGCTTGCGTACTCGCTGAGTATTATTCTGCAATCAAGGCCGGCGTACAGGTTATTGGTTGTCCTAAGACTATTGACGGCGACTTGAAGAACGAAGCTATTGAGGCATCATTCGGTTTTGATACTGCTACAAAGGTATATTCTGAGGTTATTGGCAATATCATGCGCGACTGTAACTCAGCAAAGAAGTACTGGCACTTCATCAAGCTGATGGGCCGTTCTGCATCTCACGTAACTCTTGAGTGTGCTCTTCAGACTCACCCTAACGTTACACTTATCGGTGAGGAAGTAGAGGCAAAGAACCAGACACTTGACGATATCGTTACATACATCGCAGAAGTTGTAACAGATCGTGCTAACCGCGGTCTCAACTATGGTGTTGTACTCGTTCCAGAAGGTCTCATTGAGTTCATCCCTGCAATCAAGAAGCTCATAGCAGAGCTTAACGACATGCTTGCAGCTAACCAGTCTGACTTTGATCTCATTGCAGACGAAAAGAAGATAGACTACGTTCTTGCTCACCTTTCTGACGAAAACGCAGCAATCTTCCGCTCTCTTCCACTTTCTGTTTCTCGTCAGCTTGCTCTTGAGCGTGACCCGCACGGCAACGTACAGGTATCACTCATTGAGACAGAGCAGCTCCTTGCAGAGATGGTAGGAAAGAAGCTTGCAGAATGGAAGAAGGATGGTATCTTCACAGGCAAGTTCGCTACCCAGCACCACTTCTTCGGTTACGAAGGACGTTGTGCAGCTCCATCAAACTGGGATGCAGACTACTGCTACTCACTTGGTTTCAATGCTTCAATGCTGATGGCAGCAGGCAAGAC